>JAZLBN010000092.1:0-25374 GCA_045613725.1 Candidatus Gastranaerophilaceae bacterium | reverse complement strand
AATAGCAACCGCAACTGCAACAGTAGCACCTACCATTGGGTTGTTACCCATACCGATTACACCCATCATTTCTACGTGAGCAGGAACTGAAGATGAACCAGCAAATTGAGCATCACCGTGCATTCTACCCATAGTATCTGTCATACCATAAGAAGCTGGACCAGCAGCAACGTTATCTGGGTGAAGTGTTCTACCTGTACCACCACCTGAAGCTACTGAGAAGTATTTTCTACCATTTTCAAAACACCATTTTTTGTAAGTACCAGCAACTGGGTGTTGGAATCTTGTTGGGTTAGTTGAGTTACCTGTAATAGAAACGTCAACACCTTCTTTAATCATAATTGCAACACCTTCAGATACATCATCAGCACCATAGCATTTTACTTTTGCTCTTTCGCCATCTGAGAATGGAGTTTCTTTCTTAACTTTTAATTCGCCTGTTTTGAAATCATATTCAGTTTCAACAGCAGTAAAACCATTGATTCTAGCAATGATATAAGCAGCATCTTTACCTAAACCATTCAAGATTACTCTTAAAGGTTCTTTTCTAACTTTGTTAGCATTTCTAGCAATACCGATAGCACCTTCTGCAGCAGCAAAAGATTCGTGACCAGCTAAGAAACAAAAACATTTAGTTTCTTCTCTTAAAAGCATAGCACCTAAGTTACCATGCCCAATACCAACTTGTCTTCTGTCACCAACAGAACCAGGAATAGCAAAAGCTTGCAAACCAAGTCCAATAGCTTCAGCAGCATCAGCAGCATTAGAAATACCTTTTTTAATTGCGATAGCTACACCTAAAGTATAAGCCCAAGAAGCATTATCAAATGCGATAGGTTGAATACCTTTAACGATAGCATCTACGTCAATACCTTTTGATAAACATAGTTCGCGAGCTTCTTCTAAGCTTTTTAGACCGTATTCAGGTAAAACTTTAGCTAAAGTAGCCTCACGTCTATCTTGTCCTTCAAATTTTACTGTCATAATTTTATTTCCTTTTCTATTTTAATTAACAATACAATTCTTACTCTTCACGAGGATCGATGTATTTAACAGCATCAGCAAATCTGCCGTAAGTACCGATATTTTTTTCGTAAGCTTCTTTAGGATCAACACCTTTTTTGATTGCATCCATAACTTTACCAAGGTTAACAAATTGATAACCGATAACTTCATCGTTTTTATCTAAACCAAGTTTAAGAATATAACCTTCTGTTAAAGAAAGGTATCTAACACCTTTTTGTTTAGTTGAATGAATTGTACCAGTCATTGAGCAAAGACCTTTACCTAAATCTTCTAAACCAGCACCTACAGGAAGACCGTTTTCAGAAAATGCAGATTGAGTTCTACCATATACGATTTGTAAGAACAATTCTCTCATAGCTACGTTAATAGCATCACAAACCAAGTCAGTATTAAGAGCTTCAAGAATAGTTTTTCCTGGAAGAATTTCACCAGCCATAGCTGCTGAGTGAGTCATACCAGAACAACCGATAGTTTCTACTAAAGCTTCTTGGATAACACCTTCTTTTACGTTAAGAGTTAATTTACAAGTACCTTGTTGAGGAGCACAGCATCCACAACCGTGAGTAAGTCCAGAAATATCTTTGATTTCTTTACATCTTGTCCATTCACCTTCTTGAGGAATTGGAGCAGGTACACCTTTTACACCGCGAGCTACGCAGCATTTTTCTAGGATTTCATGTGAAACTTGTATATTAGTCATTTTTTACTCCCTTCACCTTATATACAAATAAATTTTAACTTGCTCAAAATATTCAGTCAAGGTAATTGAACTTTTTGCAAAATAATGTTAAAATAATAAATATAAGTTATATAAAAAAATCTAGATACTAAGAGGATAACTGGTTATGGTAAAGAATAAAAGTTTTGCATTCACATTGTCTGAGATGTTAATAACATTGAGTATAGTTGGGGTTTTAGCAATGCTAGTACTACCTGGATTGATCAAAGATTCAGTAAATAAAGCCCAAATCGCATTATTACAAAGTACTGTAACAAATATAAGCGATGCAGTACAAACAGAAATTGTTAGTAAAAATGCAACAAATATATTTGATACATCATTTGGTGCACAGAATGTAAATGACCCATTACCATTTGTTAGAAAGCATTTTGACATCACCGAAGAATGTGAAGCTACATACGATACCCCATGTACGGGAGCTAAATATACAAACTTGAACGGCGCTTCTGCCCTATTATTTTTGAACAAACCGGTATTACTAACAAATGGAGTTTCACTTGACTTTTATTATGACTATTCCAAAACTGAAAAAGATATAGCAGTTAGAATCGATTTAAATGGTAAAAAGAGCCCTAATATCATAGGTGTTGACACTTTTTATTTATACATAGTTGGTTCAAATGATCTTGATAACGGAAGACAAGTTGGAGATGTAAAAGGCTTAATTCAACCTAATGTTTCACTTACAGAAGAAGCAACCAACGCCCAACTTCAAACAGCTTGTAAAGACGGAAGCCCTTCAGTATGTTACTTGTTGTTAGAAAGAACAGGATTTGAACCTAATTATTCAATCATGAATTTTAATGAAGAAGTAGAATTATAATCGATTTTCTAAGATAAAACCAAGAAATAGAAACTATATTAAGGAGAATAAATGTTAAAAAATAAAGCGTTTACATTATCAGAATTGTTAATAGCCCTTGCTATTGTTGGAGCTCTTGCTGCCTTGTCTGTACCTGCAATTGTTGAGAATATGAACAGAAAAATTATGGCAAGCCAACTTAAAAATTTAACATTAACAATACAAAACCTCGTAGGCGATCTTAAAGTAAAAAACAATACCCAAACACTCGAACGTACAGATTTTGCCAATGCAAATATGTTATTAAACTCTAGCAACTTTGCTATTGCCGACTCCTGCGCAGTGCTAACTAATTGCTTTGCTCCATCATATAAATCCCTTGAAGGAAATCCAATAACATGGACAAGTGATAAAACCGTAAAACTTAAAAATGGAGTAACTATTGCTTACCGTATTTGGGAACAAGAATTAACTACCGCACCTGACGATCCGCAATATGGACTATTTTACGTCGATCTTAATGGTGTAGATAAACCAAACATTTTAGGACGTGATCTTTTTGCTTTTAGAATTACAAAAAAAGGAAAAATCGTTAACGGAGAACAAGACGATACTGCAACAGATGAACAATTACTAAATCTTTGCAAGAGCGCAACAGGAAATACAGGATATCCAACAGCTTGTTACACTTTGATAGAACGAAACAATTGGCAAATTGTATACTAAAATTTAATACATAAAAAAAGAGATAGATACAAGATTTGGTATCTATCTCTTTTTATTAGAAATTCACTAGAATTTATAAGGATAATCATCCTTAAATTCCCATTGATCATTTTGCAATAATTTAGAGCAATTTTCTGGTTTAGATTGACAAGATGAGATCAAGTCAGCACGAGATACACTTGGAGCATTCAACGACCTCTCTGAATGTGGTCCAAAAAACATTGTAGAGTCATTAAAAGAACTTTCACGGGTGCTTTCTGAAAAACAGAATAAGAATCTATACTGATCAAAACCAAGCGCATTTGGTGGCTTATCAGCATTTGCATCATAATCAGCTACAGCACAAGTTGATTTGGAAAACTCAACACTAGAGCCATCTTTGAAATAAACCCTATTATTATCTTTATCAACATGAGAATGCCCCATATATGGATCAACATTCTTAAAATACCAATCATACGTAAGCGCAGCACTAGCTGGCAAATACATATCTTTAAAAGAACCATTTTCAGTTTCACTATCTAAAATTGAATTTTCCATACGGCTATAAAAATTTTTCAATTTTGCAGAGTATTCTTTTTTAGTTCGTTGATATCTTAAATTTGGAATAGTTAACGCTGCAACGACACCAACAATTGTCATTGTTATCATAACTTCCGCTAAAGTAAAGGCTAATAATTTACGCATAATTGTATACCATCCTCGACTGTTTTATTTTTCTATTATAACAAATTTTTGAATTTACTTCAAGTAGTTATAAAAACTAAAAAATTCCACAACTTAAATAATGGTCACCACAATCTGGAATTATAGTCACAATATTTTTCCCTTTGTTTTCAGGGCGTTTAGATAGTTCTACAGCAGCCCATACATTCGCACCACCAGAAATTCCAGCCAAAATACCTTCATATTTTGGCAATTGCTTTGTCATATAAATAGCATCATCATCTTTAACAGAAACTATTTCATCAACAACTTTCGCATCATATATTTTCGGAACGAAATTTGCACCTATACCTTGAATTGAATGAATACCTGCACACTCACCTGACAAGACCTTAGAGTTAAAAGGTTCAACGGCAACAACTCTGATATTTTGATTCTTTTGTTTTAAACCTCTTGCTGTACCAACAAGAGTTCCAGCCGTACCAACACCTGCTACAAAAATATCAACAGCACCTGCTGTATCATTCCAGATTTCAATAGCAGTAGTTAATTCGTGAGATTTTGGATTAGAAAGATTTTCAAATTGTGAAGGTATAAAAGAATTTTGATATTCTGCAGACAATTCAATTGCCTTATCAACAGCACCTTGCATACCTAACTCTGATTTCGTTAAAACAATATCAGCACCATAAGCTTTTAATAACATTCTACGCTCAATACTCATAGATTCCGGCATTGTTAAAATAAGCTTATAACCTTTAATTGCACAAACCATAGCCAACCCAATACCAGTATTGCCACTTGTTGGTTCGATAATCACTGCACCCTCGTTTAATCTACCTTCATTTTCTGCATCAACTATCATTTGTAATGCAGCTCTGTCTTTTACTGAATTTGCGGGATTGAAGTACTCTAATTTCAAAAAAACATTCGAACAACCTGTGTTTAATTTATTTAACCTGACCATAGGCGTATTTCCAACAAGATTAGTTAAGTTTTGCGCAACTTTCATAAATTCCTCACTAATAAACTCTTTTAAAAGGAGTATAAAATAAATATTAACATTTGTCACCAGTTAATTAGCCTAAATAATAATAATTGCTTGATTATAAAATATCTTTAAACTAAAATAATTATGCTTGTTATAAAAAGAAAAGAGGCTAAAATGCTTGATATTAAATTAATCAGAGAAAACCCAGAGAAAATCAATGAATTACTAAAGAGAAGAAACCCAGAACTATCAATCGATGAAGTAATTAAAATTGATGAAGAAAGAAGAAAAATTCAGACTCAAGCTGACGAATTAAGAGCTCAAAGAAAAACTGAGTCTCAAAAAATCGGTATGATGAAGAAAAATGGAGAAAATACAGATGCTATTCAAGAAGAAGTTCGCAAACTAGGCGATGAAATAAAAGAACTTGAAGAAAAACAAAACGAATTGGATGCAAAACAAAGAGAAGTTTTACTTCACACTCCAAACACACCAGATGAAACAACTCCCGTTGGAACATCAGAAGATGATAATGTTATAGTTTCAACTTGGGGAAACCCAACAGAGTTCAACTTTGAACCAAAAGCACACTGGGATTTATGTGAAGAAAAAAATCTTGTAGATTTTGAACGTGGTGTAAAAATTTCACAATCAAGATTCACTTTATACAGAGGAAAAGGTGCTAGACTAGAAAGAGCTATCATAAACTTTTTCTTAGACCAACACACCGAAAATGAAGGTTACGAAGAAATATTACCACCATTTATGGCTAACGCAGCTACAATGACAGGCACAGGTCAACTTCCTAAATTCAAAGAAGATATGTATAAATGTGTTGATGAAGATTTATATTTAATTCCAACTGCAGAAGTTCCTGTAACCAATATCTATGCAGGTGAAATATTATCAGAAGACGAACTGCCAAAATATATGACAGCATACACACCTTGTTTTAGACGTGAAGCAGGTTCTGCAGGTAAAGATACTCGTGGGCTTATCAGAGTTCACCAGTTCAATAAAGTTGAAATGGTAAAATATACTACTCCAGAAACTTCAGCTGAAGAACACGCTAAATTAACAGAAGATGGAGAAAGAATGCTTCAACTATTAGGGCTTCCATACAGAAAAGTTGCATTATGCACTGCTGATATTGGATTCTCAGCTAACAAATGTTGGGATTTAGAAGTTTGGATGCCATCGTACGGCACTTATAAAGAAATCTCAAGTTGTTCTAACTTTGGTGATTACCAAGCAAGAAGAGCTAACATCAGATATAAAGAAAAATCAACAGGAAAAACAAGATTTGTTCACACTATCAACGGCTCAGGACTTGCAGTAGGAAGAACTTTTGCAGCTATTGTTGAAAACTTCCAACAAGCTGACGGAACAATTATTATCCCAGAAGTTCTTAGAAAATACACCGGATTTGATAAAATCTAATTATTACAAAAGAAAAGACTCGGATTATCACCGAGTCTTTTTTAAAACATTATCCTAATCTATTTAAAACATCTGCGGGATTAATTTCATCTTTAGAATTCATTCTGGCTAAATCATCAGCTCTATCGCATAGACGTTTTATAAAAGCCACAGGACTATCTGGCGAAAACACCCAATTCTCAACATAATTTTCTATCTTACCATTAGAAGAAATCCAACCTGTCAATTTTGTTGAATTTGAAAATGAAGATAACCCAATATGAGCAGAATGATTCTTTTCTTGTGATAAAACCAAATCATTAATAGTCTTCCATTCAACATCACTAGACACACGAACCCTTAATGCGTTCTTAGCCAAAGTATCAGCATGAACAGCCATGCCAAAAGGGGAACTATTAACAGAGTGTTGGTTAAAATTTACTTGCATATACTACCTAATATTATTGCATTCTACTTAACACTTTATCAACTTCATCATAATCACAGCATTTAGCAATTTTTGCAGCTTGCGCTTCAGCATATTGAACAACTTTATTGATAAACTTTACAGGAGTACTGAACCAACCTTCTGAAAAATGTTTGGTAAAAGCATTCGGATTATTATGAGATAAATTACGAGTAAAGACATTTGCTGATAATTTATTACCTTCTGAAGCAAACAACTGGATATCAACCACATCATTTTTAGAAGCTTGCTCAATTAATGCCGATAATTTTTCTAATTCAATAGGTTTACTAATTCTAGCTTTAATAGCCTTATTTACAACCTCATTAGAACGTAATGCCATACCAAAAGACTGTTGGGTACTTGTATAGTTGTTAATTTGCATATTTATATTTCTCCTTTATTATTACATCATTTCTAGAACTTCATCAGCTTTACTATTATCAATAATTTCTCTAATAGACTTATTAAAACCTTTACCAATAGCAATAGCTCTTTCAATAAATTCTATAGGGGTATCAATTTTATTAGGACCTTCTGAAATAGTTGAGGTATAGTTAGTTTTGCGATTAAAGACAGTTGCACCTAACCCGAAATCTGAATTACCTCTAGTTATATAAATATCATTAGCATCATTTTCATGACTTTTAATTAATTTCGCTAAATCATCCCAAGCTTGATCTGGATTACGCATATTAGAAATTCTTGATTTTAATATTTGCCTACCATTTCTATCAGCTCGAATCGCGCAAAATGTCGGACTATCAAAATAATTTTGTGATAATAAATTAACTTGCATTTAAACCTACTTTCTATACCTACCTAATATAATAACCCGTAAATAAAATAATTTGCTAGCATATACATAAATTGTAACAACTATATAAACATCACAAAATATGTTATAATTAAAATAGGAATAGCTTTAAAGGGTATAAATATGTACGGATTTCCATTTGAATTAGATGATTTTCAAAAAGATGCTTGCAACACAATCGACAAAGGTGAAAGTGTAGTGGTTTGTGCTCCAACAGGAGCTGGAAAAACTGTTATTGCTCAACATGCAATCCACAGAGCATTAGAACAAGGTTGTAGAATATTTTATACAACACCTCTTAAAGCACTTTCTAACCAAAAATTTTATGATTTTGGTGAAAAATATGGCCACGATAAAGTCGGTTTACTTACTGGAGACACTTCAATCAACCGTAATGCGCAAATAGTTATTATGACAACTGAAGTATTTAGAAATATGCTTTACGGAACAAATTTTGGAGCAGTTGCAGATAATTTAAAAGACGTAAAATATATAGTTTTAGACGAAGTTCATTATATGAATGACGAGCAACGAGGAACCGTTTGGGAGGAAAGTATAATATACTGTCCAACTAATATCCAAATTATTGCACTTTCTGCTACAGTCGCAAATTGTGATGAATTAACAAACTGGATTAACACAGTACATTCAAAAACTACCCTTGTAAACACCGATTTTAGACCTGTACCATTGAGATTTCACTATTTTGACAGCTCTCAACCTTTTAAACTTTTACCACTATTAACGCCAGAGGGTAAATTAAATAAAAAAATTCGACCAGAAAAACCTCAATGGGCAAAAGGAAAAGATAAACGTAAAAAAACTTATGTAAAACAAATTATAAGAAACTTAGCAGACAATGATATGTTACCTGCAATTTATTTTACATTTTCACGCAGAAAATGTGATGAACAAATGGAAAAATGTTCTGGACTAGGGTTAAACACCAGAGCAGAGCAAGAACAAATAAAAACATTTATAGATGAATTTATTGCAGATAATCCACACCTATATGGAAACAAACATATTGAATATTTAATCCAAGGAGTGGCATCTCACCACGCAGGATTACTACCAGCTTGGAAAAATCTTGTAGAAAAACTATTCCAACAAGGCTTAATCAAAGTTGTATTTGCAACCGAAACACTTGCTGCAGGTATTAATATGCCAGCTCGATCAACTGTAATAAGTGCAACTAGCAAACGTACAGATACTGGACACAGAATGTTAACAGCAAACGAGTTCTTACAAATGTCAGGAAGAGCTGGACGCAGAGGAATGGATGAGGTAGGATACGTAACAATAATAGGTACATCCTTCCAAACGCCAGACGAAGTAGCAGAGCTTGTTCTTAGTGGCTCAAATCCATTAGAAAGCAGATTTTCACCTAGTTACTCTATGGTTCTAAACCTACTTCAAAGATTTAATCTAGAAGAATCAAAAGAACTTATACTAAAAAGTTTCGGATACTATTCTTCCGACTTTAGACTCAAACCAATCTTAGATCAAATGAAAGAATATGATAGAGAATTAGAAGAAAGAGCATTTATTTGCCCTAGCAAACTTAATGACGAAAAAATGCTTGAATATGACAGAATGAGATTTTTATATGTTCAAAACAGACAAACTTATAAAAAAATATTACGCCAAGAAAAAGCAAAACACAGACCTCTTTCAACTGAAGTCATTGAATTTGGCGAACGTAACAAAGAAGAACTAAGACAGCTACAAAATTATCCATGTGATTGCTGTAAACATTACAAACGCCATTCAAAAAACCTTGAGGTAACAAAACGAATTCTAAGTAAAAAACAAAAGCTTCAAAAAGAAATTGAACGACAAAAAGACATTTACTGGAACAAATTCTTAGCTCACCGAGCGGTATTAGAAGAATATGGATACTTAACTAATGATTATCCAACCGAAAAAGGTAAAACAACATCTCAAATTCGTTCAGAAAATGAGTTATTCCTTGCTGAAATAATTTTTTCAGGAGTTTTAGAAAACCTTACTCCTGCGCAGTTAGCAAGTGTGATTTGTGCAACCACAACAGAAGAATTAAGAGTTGAAATTCCTTACATTCCATTCTCTGAACCTGTTAGAAAAACTCTAAATAAAATTCGAGATATTAAAAAGAAATTATACAAAGCACAAACTAGATATGATATTGAAACCCCAATAAACATCAATCCATATTTTAGCTCATTGATAGAATTATGGGTTGAAGGGGCAGAATGGGAAACTGTATCAGAACAAGTTGATATGGGAGAAGGCGATATCGTTAGAGCATTTAAACGAGTTGTTGATGTATTACGTCAATTAACTACTATCGATAATGTTCCTGAAGCTGTAGTATTTACCGCTCGTGAAGCTATTGAAAAAATCATGCGAGCTCCAGTTGATGTAGATTAACCCAGAATTAGGCATACATTTATATTGCAAAAATCACAAATACTACTTAACTATTAGTGATACTTATACACTTAAAAGCAGATATAGTGTACATTTACCACTATTTAGTTTTGTAAAAACCTTATAACAAAAGGATTGAGAGCAACATTAATATATGTTACAATAATAGTAGAAGTATCCTATTTGCCCACATAGGTCTTTGATGAGTGTTATTCCCCACACCACTCTAAAAACAAAAAGGTATCCGGTTACTCTAAAAAAAATTAGGTGCTGCCATGGATACATTACTTAAAAAAAAAGAATATCTTTTTAATGTAAGGACTTGCGAATATGTCTTAATAGTTTCGCTTTCTACTATATTATTCCTTGCCTATTTAATGATCCAGACTCCTATATTTGCTAATGATAAATTACTAGCCAATAGCAATATTGCAACTCCTACATTGATAAATTTTGGAAATAAAATTAAAGAAGAGATAAGCCCAACATACCGAAAAGAGCAATTTGAATCTCGAATAAAAAACAAATATATAGGACAAAAAATTAATAATATATCAGATGGAATAAAACATATTGCAATCACTAAAACATATAACGGGAAACCCGTACGAATAAATATTGTTGAAATCAATAACAAAATTGCCCAAAACTATGAAATAAAACCGGTTATCGCATCAAAAACACTTGCAAACAAAAGAAAATTAACAAAAATTGCAAATGATACTAATTCAATTGTTGCAATTAATGGAGGCTTCTTTAAACCCGAAACAGGTGTTCCTCTAGGAACATTAATGATTGATAAAAAACTATACACAGGGCCAATATACAATAGAGTTGCCTTTGGAATATTTGAAAACGAATACAGAACAGAAAGAATTCAACTTGATGCAAAAATTATCACAAAAGATGAAACTATTAAAATAGATAATATAAATCAGCCAAGAATGCTATCCTCATACATTATAGCTTATACTAAGGATTGGGGAAACTACGCACCTGCATCACCTCAGTATGGTGTCCAAATTCAAATTATTGGAAATAAAATTGCGAAAGTTTCCACCAATCCTCTTTTTATTCCTGAAAATGGTTACGTTATCGTAGGTCCAAAATCAAAACTTAATAATATAATAAACTCCCAAGACATAGATATAATAATATCTACAAATCCTAAATGGGAAAATGTAAAACATATAATTAGCGGAGGACCTTACTTAGTTAAGGATAATCAAATATTTATCGATATGACTGCCCAAAAACTTCAATCCATTGGGGGGAGAAACCCAAGAACAGCAATCGGTTACACTCAAAATAACGATTTGATTCTTGTTACAGCAGATGGAAGAGAGGGCAGTTCTATCGGTTTGACTCTAAAAGAGTTAGCAAACTTAATGAAAGAATTAGGATGTATAAATGCAATAAATCTTGATGGAGGAGGTTCAACAACAATGTACATTAATGGACAAATTGTGAATCGACCTAAAGTAAAAGGAGGAATATCATTATCAAATGCTCTTGTCATTTCTAAAAAAAATAGCATTTAACATTATCGAGAACTTATCAATACTCGGGCTACATCGAGTAATACTGGCTTAATACTAGTTAAGTTTAGCTTCAAGTTCTTGAATAAGATCACGAACACCTTGAGTGTCTTTTATTGATTTTGCAACATTCGCAAAATCAAATGATTGCTTATATTCCTGAATATTATAATAAGTTATAGCTCTATTATAAGCTACCAAATATTTTTCATCTTGAGTTGAAACACAGGTTTCAGCACTATTTAAAGATTTCAAAGCACTCTCAAAATCCCCCAAATCCGAATAAACCGCAGCAATATTAATATATCCGGCCGCAATATTTGGATATTTTGCTATATAAGCCTTTAATTCATCAAGCTTCTTTTCAAAAAGAACATCATTAGAACCTAAAATTAGAGGTGCATAATAAAAAGATTCAGATTTTAAATTTGCAACATTTGAAACTTGCGGCTCTAATCGATACAAAAGCACTAAAGTCTGAACATCTGCAACCGACAAATTGTTTTTAAAATTCTCGTACCAATAACCCTCATCCTTTTGAGCATACATAACATCTTCAACATTATCACTATGTCCCATAAGACCTAAAGTATGTCCAATTTCATGAATTGCCGTATTAAAAATCTCAGTCTTAGAGAAGCCTTCGTTACGAGGATTTGTACGATAAAAAGTTAAATTCATATGTGATAATACATTATTAGTATTTATGATAGGTTCAGTATACGCCACTACATATTTACAACCACCTTGAGCGCAATCATTTTTAACAATATCCTTGAAAGTAATTACTATATTTGCAGAATTTTTCGTATCTACATAAGTGAATTTTACAAAATTAGTAGATTTTACCCAAACATTAAACGCTTCTTTTATAGATTCTAAATAGTACTCAGGAACAGTATCAACACCTTCAATATAAACTTTTAATGGAAAAGATTTAATGTCCCATCTTAAAATACCTTCACCATAAACTGCATTATATATGTAATTTTTCTCTAGACCCGACAATAATTTTCGTTTCAAAATTTTAGTTTGCATGGTTGCAATCTTAGAGGCTTCATCCTCAATACCAGAGTCTGCAATAAGTGAAAGTTTCTTTTGAACTGAGTATTTTGGCTTAGACTTTGATAATGCCATAACATAAAAATATCTGGTTAAAGGCGCATTATTATTTGCAAACAAAGATCGCTCAAAATACCCCAACGACTTTTCATACTGCCCCGAATCATACAAAGACTTTGCTTTATTGTAATTCAATAGTGCAGACACAGGAGATTTATAAAATATTGCAAAAACTAAAACAAGTAATAATATAAAAAGTAAAGATTTACGCATTCGCCTTCTCTGCCAAATCCTTTTCTAACTGTTGAGCCAACGCTCTTGTATCACCTTTTAATTTAAAATACTCTGCAAACTTAGCTGTAGTTTTAATATTTATACTTCTACCGTTTTTATCCTTATGTTTGGAGACCAAACCTTTTTCAACAAGTTCAGCCACATGTTCATACGCAGCAGATCGTAATTTTACTAATTCTGTTTGACGAATTGGCTCTTTTAAAGCTATTACAAGCAATGTTCTAAGAACAGCTGGAGTCAAGTCAATTGGACAAATTTTTTCGACTATATCACTATAATCCTCTTTTACCTGAAGAATATACCCATTCTCATCGTCAATTTCTAACGCACCATCTCTTGATGCATAATCCATAATTAGCTCTAAAATAGCCTCTTCAATTAACTCAGGTTCAGAATCTAAGTACGCTGCAATTTCTTCTAAAGATAAAGCTTTAGCTGTAACAAACAGCACTGCCTCAATTCTTGACTTAAGCTGTTGCATATCTATCTCCTTTTACAACATACAAATCTGAATAAAATTCTTCTTGTTCTAATTCGTAATCAGTATCACGACTCAAAAACAATAAAGCTAAATATGCACTAATTTTATCCATACCCAACATTGTTAACTCATTCAATTCAATTTTTTCTACTGTATTAAATATCTGCTCTAAATTATCTTTGAGCTTCAAAACAGATTCTTCAATATATTCCTCATGCGCCATCGAAACGATTTCATCAGGAGTCAATCTAGAGTAATTTCTGACATGACGCTTCGCTCTTTCATGAGCACTTTGCATAGAGGCACGTTTTTCTAACTTTTCATAAAACTCTAATTGCTTAATCAAGTCTTTCAAAGTAACAACACGATTACGATTCAAACGGATACTAGTTCTACGTTGTAGCGCTTCATCAAAACTAACAACATTACTTGTAGGAATAAACTCTTGATCTTCTGGGTATTCTACAATAAATCCATCTTCATCATAAATAACATCCGACTCTGGTGCATCTTGAAATTCTTCCAAAGATAATCCAGCAAGAACATTAGACTGCAAACGACATAGAATTGATGCAAACAATAAAGTTCTACTTGCAACTCTTAGATTTAATGATTTTAATTCTATCATTCTTTGCAAATATTTTTCTGTAACATCTAAAATATCAATATGCCAAGGATCAATTTTACCTTGCTTAGCCATATCAACAAGAATACCTATACCGTCATTTGCATCAAAATCACCGGTTTTACCATATATTGAAGATTCTAAATCTTGCATATTAATTGGATTATTGTTCATCATTATCGTCTCTTAATTTTACACCTGTAACTTTTGTTTTACCTTTTTCTTTTTGAGTAACACCAATTGTTCTATTGGCAGCTTCAATCATCGGTCTTCTATGGCTTACTACCAAGAATTGAGTACCTGAAGATTGTTTTTTAACCATTTCAGCTATACGCTCTACGTTCATTGTATCCAAACTAGCATCAACCTCATCAAGTGCGTAGAATGGAGCTGGCAAATATCTTTGAATTGAAAAAACTAAAGCAAGGGCTGTCAATGCTTTTTCTCCACCAGACAATGCTCCTAGTTTATTATTAGTGGTTTTATCTCGAGGTTTTGCCTCAATTGTCATACCTGCTGATAATGGATCTTTTTCATTTTCAAGAATCAATCGACCTTCACCTTCAGATAATTGATGATAAATATCTTTAAAGTTTTCGTTAATAGCAGTAAATGTTGTCATAAATGCTTCTTTTTTCTGCTGTTCAAAACCATTCATCTTTTCTAAAATAGATTGACGTTCTGTTGATAAAGTTTTAATTTGGGTATCTAACTCTTCTTTACGCGCAGCTTTTTCTTCATACGAAACAATCGCACGCATATTTACATCCCCTAATTCTTGCATTCTCTTATCTAATCTTTGAATTTTCGCATTCAATTCATCAATAGAAATTTGAACTGGTTCAAGTTTTTCAACTTCAACCCCTGCATTTTGTAACAATTCAGAAGCTTCCTGAAGTTGAGGTTCTAGTTCTCGGCGTCTTAACTTAAATGCCTCAATCTGCTCATTAATTCTATCAATCTCTGAAGATTTTACTGCACTGTTTGTTTGCAAATCAACCAAACTAGTATGAATTTCTTCTTTCTGTTTCACAAGTTCACCGATTTTTGCATCAATAACTGCAATTTTATCAGATAGGGTATTTAATTGTTCCTCTAAATTAACTATTTCTTCTCTATATGTAACTTTATCCTTTTCTAAAGATTCGTTATTTTTGAGAGTATTCTTGATATCGTCTTCTTTTGATACAATAAGCTGTTCATTAAATTTAATCGTATTATTATAGCCGTTAATCTCGTTATTAACACTCATAACACTATTATTTAAATGTCTTATATCATCTTCGATACCTTGTGTTTTTTCTTTCAAATCCTTTAGATCTTTATCATTTAATAAATTATCAAGTTCTGACAATTTATCTTGTGCTATTTGAATTTCATCTGACAATTCTACTCTTCTTGATTCTATTTTGTCTAATTCAGCGTTTAATTTCTCAATTTTTGGTTCATTTTCAGAAACAAATAATTTCTTAGTTTCTAATAACGCCTGACTTGATTCAAATTGAGAAGACAAATTAGATAATTCAATCTTAGATTTAGAATACTCAGTTGAAGAAGAAGAATAAGTAACTCTAATTTTATCTAATTTTGCTTCTAATTCTTTTTTCAATTCAACAGTATCATCATATTTCTTTTGCAAAGCATCTAATTTTGATTTTGCAGCCTCTAGTTCTTTATCATCATTTTGGCCAAAACCAAAAATAGATTTTTTAACATAACCACCAGTAATTGCAGAAGATTTTTCATATAATTTACCATCTAAAGTAACCATACGGTACTGACCAATTAAACGCTCTGCAGCATCAGAATCCTCTACAACCAAAGTATCACCTACAGCATAGAAAAAGGCATCCAAATAGATATCATCAAAATCAACAAGGTTGATAGCAAAATCGATTACACCTTTATTATTCTTAGGTAATTGTAATTTTGTTGGAGCTTTCTTAATTTTATTCAGCGGAATAAATGTCGCTCTACCTGCTCTTGAAGAATTCAATAATTCCATTGCAACATAAGCAGCATGAGTATCATCTACAACAATATGAGCTAACCTTCCACCAAAAGCAATATCTAAAGCTAATGAATATTCTTCATCAACGCTACCCAATTGCATTAACGGAGCGTGAACACCTTCTAAACTAGCATTCATAACCGTTGTTATTGGGATACTAGAACCTGAAGATGAGGCAGCTCTTCTTTGAGCTTCCATATCAGAGAACTTGCGATATGCGGCACGAACATCATAATCATATTGTTCAAGAGAAGTCTTCACATCGTCTAATTGCTGAATAGTTTTTGTTTGGATGTCTTTCAATTCATCCATTTCTTTTTTCAAATTATTTACTTCAAGCTCTTTTAAAGATTTTGTATCACCAAAATTCGCCTTAGCTGCTTCTGCATTCTCTATGAACGCTTTAGCCTCAGAAACTTCTTTTTTAAGATTTTTTAAATCATTTTCTTTTGGCAACGATATCTTTAATAATTCATTATCTTTATCTTTCAACGCATCTAAATTCTTAGAAACATCATTTCTTTCTTGAATATATTTATCCGCAGTCGAACTTAATCCAGAAATATCTGCTAATTTTTTAGATAATTCTTCTTTTTTCTCTTTTAATTGAGTTTCAAGAATACCAATCTTATCGTGAGCTAATTTTATATTTAAACGCTCATCTTCAATTTTCTTTTTATAAGACTCAATGCCGTTCTTTGCATTTTCAATCGATTGCAAACCTTTCTGAATCTGAGTTTCAGAATAATCGATAGCATTTTTCTTAGTTTGAATACGTGCAGACAAGTCACTTTGAGCATCTTTTAACTTGTTGCGTTCTTCTTCACCTTGCTCTTTTAATTTAGCATCAAGCTCTTTATATTTTTCATTAATCAACTTGATTTTTTCATCTAAATCTTTTTTATTAGCTTGTTCTTCTTTTAACTTTTTATTTGATTGTAGAATATTTTCATGAGCAAGCTCTAAATTTCGTTTTAAATCAAAAAATTTAACAGTACCGACTTGAGCCTCTAAACCAGATTTTTCTTCTTGCAATTTTTTGTATTTTAAAGCAACTTCACGTTCAGCTTTTAACTGCTCCAAAGTTTTTTCAACTTCAGAAAGAATTAAAAGAGCTGCCTCAACACGTTGTTCTACAGTTTTTAACTCTCCTGTTGCCTGATCTATTCTTCTATCAAAATCTGCAACTCCGGCAATTTCATCAATAATACCTCTACGAACCTTTGAAGAGCACATAACGATACTATTAACGTCACCTTGCATCATAACATTATAGCTATTTGGAGTAATATTATACTTTTCTAAAATCGTTCTAATATTAGTCAAAGTATCAATTTTATCATTCAAATAATATGTACTAGCAAACCCTTGATTTGTTTTTTTAATTCTACGAGCAACAGAAAGTTCTTTATCCCCATCTACATCACCAAAAACAACCTTTACCATAGCTTCGTTTTTATTGTTGAATGTAGTGATAAAATCAGATAGATTTTCGATACGCAAAGCACTACCAGTTCTAAGCCCTAACGCAAACATGACACTATCAATAATATTACTTTTTCCTGAACCATTTGGCCCTGATACAGTAGTAAAACCTTTTAATAGTGGAATCTCAGCTTTATTTGCAAAAGATTTAAAATTATCAATTTCAAGTTGTTTTATGTACATAATTCATCCCAAGTGTAATGTATTATACCATTATGACAAAGATAAGCCTGTCATGTCAAAAGTATTTAAGATTATTTACAATTGGGGGTTAATTGTACACTTTTAAAGCAAATTAATTACTTTCTAAACTTTGATAAATTTTTGCAAACTCAGGGTTTACAGCCAGCCATTTGAAAGCCTGAGACTCTACTTCAGGAATATCAATAACAAATGTGCCTCCGTAACGACCTCTTGAGAATACTAAATAACCCTCATCAGCCAAATTATGAAAAGCTTTTCTTATTGTATTTGGGCTTAAATCTAAAGAAACTGACAATTCTTGAATAGATGGTAATTTATCTCCGATTTGATAATCTTGAGCAATCATCCTTTTGATATAATTTTGAGTTTTCTCATAATGATAAAAAGCTGTATCTTGAGCCGGAGCAAAAATAGATGACTCTGGTTTTAATGTAGAAATCTTACCATTAGGAATTCTAACTACAGAAGTTCCATATCGACCTCTACGAGGCAATAAAATGCCTTTAGAAATTAAAACAGCCAAAGCATCGTGAACAGTTTTTAAACTCGCCTTTAATGATTTTGCTAAGGCAGCATGAGCTGGCATTTTATCACCAACTTTTAGATTTTTTACAATATAATCTTCTAAATCTTTAACAACCATATCTACAAGAGTTTCAGATTTTTTCGAACCATTATATCCAACAATTTCAAAATCTAAATTTGCAACAATCCAGCCTGAATCTCTAGAGCTTTTATAGTTATGCTCTAAAATCCCTTGAGTAGATAAGGTCTCTAAAGCTAATCTTGTCGTATTGACTGCAAAATCAATAATAGAAGCAACATTTGCAGAAGACGGTAATTGGTCTCCAACTTTATAATCAGAACTTTTTATATAAGATTTTATTGCATCTGCTGCTAGATCTCGTTTTGAAGTTAACTTTCTTACTGTAGAAACAGCTTGAGTATAATCTTTAACCATCGTACCGATACATTGTTTTGACTCGACATATCCAATATCTTCTAAATATCTAAATGCATTCTGCATTGTTCCAATACTAACACCTAGCAAATATGCAAACTCAGATTTTGATGGAATAACATTATTTATACAGATTTTTCCTGATGCCAAATCAGACTTAATCCACTCAGCTAACCAATTACCAATAACTGTGGCTTTTGGTTCTGTGGCATTTTTTAAATCTGGAAGATCAAATTTTATATCAGAAATATTTATTTTTTTTAAATCAGACTTTTTTGGAAACATGTAATTTTTGTTTTGATCCATACTAATCTTACCTACTTTCTAGTTTAATAATACACTATGTATAAAAAAACAGCAAGAATAATTTTGCTACTATTTTAACTTTTATTACAAAAGAATATATTGACGAAAATTTAAATTGGACAGATACTATCTATATGGGGAATCAAAAATTTATAGCACTTGTGGATTGTGATTCGTTTTTTGTTTCTTGCGAACAAAAAAGGAACCCTGACTTAAAAGGAAAGGCTGTTTGCGTTCTTTCTAACAAAGACGGATGCGTAATTTCTCGGTCAAAAGAAGCAAAAGCAATGGGTGTACGTATGGGAGAACCATACTTTATGTGTAAAAAAGAACATCCAAAAGCTATTTACATTACAGCAGACCACGAATATTATTCATTTGTATCAAATCAAGTGATGGATATATTAAAAGATTTTAGCCCACTTGTTCAAATATATTCAATAGATGAAGCTTTTGTTGATTTAACAGGATTAACTAAGTTATATAAAAAAAATTACAGAAATCTAGCTATACACCTAAAAGAACGTGTATTAAAAGATGCTGATATTCCAGTTTCAATCGGCGTAAGCTCAACAAAGACATTAGCAAAATTAGCTTCAGATAAAGCTAAAAAAATTCATCAAGGAGTATACTTAATTGGAAAAAGAAAAATAAATAAAGAGTTAAAACACACTCAAATCGAAGAAATTTGGGGAATCGGAAGACGATTAAGCTTAACTCTAAAAAAACACGGAATAATTACAGCTCTAGAACTTGTTCAAAAAGAAGATTCATGGCTTGATAAAGAAATCGGAATACACGGAATAGAAATGCGACATGAACTTTTAGGACAAATGGTATCTAAAGTCACAAATGAAATTAAATTACCTAAATCTATCCAAAACACAAAAGCATTTGGAATCTTCACATCAGATTTTAATTATATAAAGAATGAATTAAACAGACACATCCATACATCTTGTCGAAAATTACGATCATACAATACAAAATGCTTACAAATAGGAGTTATGTTACGAACAAAAGATTTTAGAGTATTTTATACAAAAAAAGATTTACTGACCCCACTTGACTTTGAGCTCGAAATATCTAATATAGCAATCGAATTATTAAAGGAAATTTATAATCCAAACATATTATACAGAAGTACAGGAATAACACTCGAAAAAATTGGAGAACAAGGAGCAGAACAATTATCCTTGTATACAAACAATATTGAAATAGAAAAGAAGTCAAAGCTTGCAAAATGCTTTGATAAACTAGAATCAAAATTTGGTAAAAATATAATAAAAACAGGTTTTTACACAAAAAAACAAAAATAAAATATTTGGTATAAAATAATTAAAAAAGGATTCAAAATATGCGTATATCAAGAATTGACAGCACAAGCTTTTCTGCGACACAAGAAAAGAAAAAAACAGATTATCTGGGGAATTTACAGGAAAAGGTACGAAATTCTGCCGACATGACAGATACAATTGTCGTAC
This sequence comes from Candidatus Gastranaerophilaceae bacterium, assembly GCA_045613725.1. Lineage (GTDB taxonomy): Bacteria > Cyanobacteriota > Vampirovibrionia > Gastranaerophilales > Gastranaerophilaceae > Zag111. The sequence continues at coordinate 4,856 of JAZLBN010000092.1, read as the reverse complement.
CTAGAACAATATTCAAGGGTTATTTAGGAATAATGACCGGTACAACATTGGTAACATTAGGTTCTTTACTTAATAAACATCCAAAAACATCAAAAGCTTTAAGTATAGCAGGGTTACTCACATCAATGTACGGTACTTACGCATTTGTAAGACCATTTATCATAAGAGATGCCAAGGGTGTTGAAACTAAGAAATAAAATCTAACTTACCCTTTATGTAAACCTTTATCTAGATAGATATCAAAAACATAATCATCTTTGCTTGAGAGTAATCTATCTTCAAAAGCTTTATTCTTAGCCTCTAACCTATTAGCAAGACCCTTATTTATTTTAATACCAGTTGCACCTCTTGTAGGAGCGACAGTAGACAACGCTTCTTCAAAAGCTCTTAAATAACTAATGCAAGTAGGAAACATATATTTATCTATAATTTGTTGTTTTGCTATTGGGTGTAGAGTTGATTCCGTAGTTTCTGACCCTTTATCATTCAATCTTGTTGTAACTTTTGTTCCAATATTAGCATACTCATCTTCAACAATATGTTTGAATATAAATTTATCAGAAGAAGATTTCAAATCAAAGAATCCTTCAAGCTCAGAGATATGAGTTCTCTGAAACTCAGAAAGTTGTACATATTCATCGTATTTAAATAAATATTTAACAGCTTCATCTGGTTCAGAAACTTTAGACATAACTTTTTTTAAAAATTCAGGATATTTTGCAAAAGAAACACTCTTTGGATAATTATCTACAAGTTCTCTATTTACAATATAATGACCAGCTTTTTCGATATCAATTGTACCATCTGCATTTCTAGCAAAAGCTTGAGCTTTACTCAATATAATATCATTGGACTTGTTTGTTAAATAAAAATTATAAGTATCCCAATTTACTAACATTGACTCTAATTTAGCTCTATTAAAATCTGAGCCATTTACTTGTTTAGAAATTAGTTTAATCAAGTACTCTGCTTGAACTACTGAACTTGACTCCAAAGATAGAGGTCTATATTTCGAACATATACCCGCAACAGATGACATTTCGTTTGAATAAAGGGAGTCTATTATTTTATCAAATTTATCTTGTAATGAGGTTAATTCAAATATTTTTTTCTGTTCTAACTTCAATTCTTCGACCAAATTTTTACGTTCTAATTCATTTAAAAGTTCTGAACCTTTTGGTCTTATATTTTCAGAAATAATAGAAGCGTGAATATCTTTCAATGAGATTAACCCATCTTCATAATCATCAAGCTTACGTAAGAATTTTCGTAGCATCTCAATATCTTCAGGCTCAAATCTACAAGAATCAAATTCTACAATCTTTTCAAATAAAATATCATCTTGTCCTGATTTAGTAGAGGAAAAACGAAGCAAACGAGCCTTCAATTCATCCGGAGTAAACGCATCATAATCTCGCTGAGCAGCCTTTATTTTTTCACCTACAGTTATTATATTTCTGATTTTTTCAGAAGACTTAACCATTTTGTACTCAGAGTTACCTAAACTCTTAACAGGAATTTTTACACCATAACCTTCGTATACAATATCATTTAACTTTTCTGAGCCCAAATACTGACGTCTTAAAACATCTAATACAAACTCATCAAAATTAACTCTTAACATTGCAATATCCGTTGGCGTAACAGGAGCTTCTTTAACCTTTCTATTTATTGGAATTGAGGAAAAAGAATTACTATCTCTTACACTTTTATACTTATCTAAAATTGCAAAATATGCTTTTTCTGAAAGACGTTGATATGCCGAATCAAAATCTACATTATACTTGTCTGTCAAACTTTCACAAAGAGATTTTACAACTTTATGCATAAGTTGATAAATACCATCATAATCTTCTTTTTGTGCTAATTCATCTAAATTTTCAAAAAAATCTCTTGTTAACGTATTAACAATTTTTTTAGCAACAACATCTTCGGGTCTTGGTGGAAGTTTAATTTTTGGATATTTCTGAGACAATTCATCTAAATCCTTAATTGATTCAAGACCTGAATAATAATCTTTGTATATCTTTAATAGACCATAATCATCTTTAGATATCGCAACTTTAAATCTATTCAACAATTGAAAATCTATTCTATCATCAACTGTAGCCGATTTATTTGGAAGCTTTGGAGGAGTTAAACTCATTTTATCTAAAATCTTAAACTCTTTATGGTAAGCATTTAATAAATCTAATTTTTGCTTCGGATGCATCCTAGTATCATTTTCAAGTAAATCCAACTTTTCTAAAAGTTTACTCATTTTCATCTGAATATTGCGAAAATTAGATAACATTTTGCTCATTGAAGACAATAACAAATCTTCTGGACTTAAATCAGAAATATCTGTTTCTAAAATCTCACTAATTTGTCTTATCAGTTTTTTGGATTCTAAATCAACATTTAACCTTTTCGGCACAATATTATGAATACCGGTAAAAGATATATTAGCAAGTTCAGTAATCGAATTCTCAGAATTAGACAACGCAACAGAGTCAGTTTTATCATGTTGATAACTTTGAGAGTACTTTTTTATTTGAATTGGGGTAATTTTTTGAACATTCATAATAAATAACCTTACAATGAAAATAATAACCTTGAAGAACATTAATTGCCATAATATTATAAGAAACAGAAAAAATTGTTACATTTCGTCGTAATATAGCAAAAATAAAAATTCATACGTATTATTATAATGACTATGTTAGTAGAACACACAAATTACAAAACTCAAATAAACTTCCAAGCATATACCCCAAAACAGATGGTACTATGGAAAAGACTCAATAAAATACCGTTATACACTAATGCAAGCTATAACGGATATACAGGAATGACCTATAAAATTTTTCCAATAACAAATGGTTTAGATCACAAAAACTATCCTGATATTACTGAAGCTTTGCACATTTTAGAAAAAGAAATAATTCAAGAACTAGAAGAAAGTAGAAAGAAACCTTTTGGTTTATTTAGAGCAATGTGGAAAATGTGCAAAAACTTTGGAACAGGTTCTCCTTGGGATTCAAAATTTTTACCTGAATTCCCTGGGCGAAATCATCAAGGTAAAAAACAATATGCAATGTACAGAGGAGAAATTGTTTCTGGTAATGATGTTTCAAATAGATTGTTCGGTCACATATGTCAATACTTAGGGCTTCCCACCAAATTTGCGCAATTAATGGCTAAATTAGATGCAGCAGGAATCCTAGAACCATTCTCAAAAGGGAAACTCCCAACTTTTGACTTGTTAAAATTTCGAGACACATCATCAGATCAATTAGCTATACTTAAAGGAATGGAAGAATTCGATATCAATGTAATAAAAAAATTAGACAGTAGTAGTACTCATTTTAACGCATAAAAATCTATAAATATTAGGGATAATAAATATAGAAAAGGAGTATACTATGTTTAACTTTTTAAAATACTTATCCTACACATTAGTGATAATCGGAGCTATAAACTGGGGACTTATAGGGCTATTAAACTATGACCTAGTTGCAACATTATTCGGAGAAATGACGACTCCAACAAGAATTATTTATGGGTTAGTAGGAATAAGTGCGATTATATCGATAATAACAAGTTACATTTGTTATCAAAAACATAATAATAGATATTAAAAAAACGAGGGTAACCTCGTTTTTTGTATCAAAAAATATTTTTACGAGTTTTAAATAACTTATGTTAATCAAACCCAAAATAGAAACAAGGATTGTAAATGATTCAAGAAAGCTCTGTTCATTAGAGATTATAAACTCTGCTCTTGGGAAAGTTGGAGTTAGGGTCGATGCAGAAGATATTCAAAAAAACAGATTCAAAACAAGACTAACTAACCAAAATAACGAAATACTAGGATATGATTTGTTTGATATATCTCCGGAAAAATCCGAATTATTTTGCTACGATATCACAATTGAACCAAAATATAGAGGCAATGGATTAGGAGAATTAGCAAAACTAGTTTCAATAATTGAAATGATGGAAAATAAATTAAAAATTTTTAAACTATATTCAAAAAACACCTCTGTATATTTTCACTCCAAATACAAATTCGAACCAAATATAAAATCATTCAGCCATAGAATAGAGGCATTGAGAAATATAGCAGAAAAAGTAGAGCCAGAATTTGTCGAATACGCAAAAGAAGCACAAAACATACTAAACAAAATAGAAAACACGTCTATGTATTCTTATAGAGACCAGATGGAACTTAATAAAATATCAAACAGAGTTATTAATGAATACATAAAACAGGTTATGTCACTTAAAGCTCAAAAAAATGCAAGTTTTGGCATCGGCTTTGACATGCAATTAACAGATGATATTGTATATAAAAACGCTAAATTCTTTAATGAATTATTTCAAAAACACGGAATAGATTACAATATATAAACATTTAAAACTTATCAATAAAAAAACACCTCTTCGGGTGTTTTTTAAAATGGTGCCGCAACTCGGAATTGAACCAAGGACACAGGGATTTTCAGTCCCTTGCTCTACCAACTGAGCTATTGCGGCAAACTTTTTTTTATTTTCAATATAAGTCTATTATATTTGCTGAATATTTTTAATCAAGAGTTTTATTTTATTAACTATTGTGGAGCCAACCAAGCTGTTACATTTCTACCCTCAACCATAGGTTTTTTCTCAACATTGATTGGATCATTAGCTAAATCAGCAATAAATCGTTCTGCCAACTCAACAGCCAAGTGTGAATGTTGCATTTCACGTCCTCTTAGCATTACAACAATCTTAACTTTGTTACCTTGTGATATGAATTTTCTGATATTTTTCAATCTTACTTCATAATCATGTGTATCAATTTTGTAACGAACTTTCACTTCTTTGATATCAAC
>JAZLBN010000091.1:0-6235 GCA_045613725.1 Candidatus Gastranaerophilaceae bacterium | reverse complement strand
TAACCTTCTGCACAAAGAAGTTCAGCCATAAGAACTGCGCCGCCTGCAGCACCACGAAGTGTGTTATGTGAAAGGCAAACGAATTTGTAGTCATACTGTGTATCTTCACGAAGACGACCGATTGAAATAGCCATTCCACCTTCAAGGTCACGCTGAAGCTTTGTCTGTGGCATATTATCTTCTTCAAAATAGTTAAGGAATTGTTTTGGAGCGTGTGGAAGTTCTAATTCTTGTGCACGACCCGCAAAATCCTTCCATATATTTAATATTTCTTCTTTAGATGGTTTATTCTCAAATCTTACAAATACTGCACCCATATGACCATTTGAAACAGGAACACGGATACACTGTGCTGTAAAGTTTGGTGCATCTGCATCAACGATTACATCGCCTTCAACTTTACCCCAAATCTTAAGTGGCTCTTTTTCACTCTTTTCTTCTTCGCCACCAATAAATGGAATTACATTGTCAATCATTTCTGGCCAAGTGTCAAAAGTTTTTCCTGCGCCTGAAATTGCCTGGTATGTACAAACAAGAACATCTTTAATACCAAACTTTGAAAGAGGGTAGAGAGCAGGAACATAGCTTTGAAGAGAACAGTTAGACTTAACTGCAATGAAGCCTTGTTTAGTTCCAAGTCTTTTTCTCTGTGCTGGGATGATTGTTGCGTGGTCTGCATTGAGTTCAGGAACAATCATAGGAACATCAGGAGTATGTCTGTGAGCGCTATTATTTGAAATAACAGGGCATTCTGCTTTTGCATAAGCTTCTTCGAGTGCTTTGATTTCATCCTTCTTCATATCAACTGCACAGAATACAAAATCAACCTGTGATGCAATTTTTTCGATGTCTGCAGTTGCATCCATAACAATGATATCTTTCATTGCTTCTGGGATTTCTACATCCATACACCATTTAGTGCCAACAGCGTCAGAATATTTCTTACCAGCTGAGCGTGGACTAGCTGCTAAAACTTTCACATCAAACCAAGGATGGTTGTCGAGAAGAGTCATAAAACGCTGACCAACCATACCAGTTGCGCCAATTACACCAACATTATACTTTTTCACTTGAAATTACCTCCAAAAAATGATAATATATCATTCGTTATAAAAAATCAGTAATGATTATGACACCATTACTGAATAAAAAATACATAGGTATTATGGTTTTCATAATACGAAAGCACTCCATCAAATAATGATGACAGTTGCATTACTGTTAATAATACAACCAGAAAAAACATTTCCCAAGCTCTGTTTTTCTTCGGCAACAAACCCTTTTTCGTTTTATCAAAAACTCTTGGGAGTTTCAAAAACGATACTGATTTTTGTTGCGCCTCAATCGCTTTAATATAATACCATTATAAAGCAACTGTGTCAAACATTTTTAACATTTTCTATATTTTCACGGAGAAACATAATGAAAAAATCACACTTTTACTACGATTTGCCCAAAGAATTGATAGCTCAGACTCCCATTGAGCCTCGTGACCATTCAAAAATGATGGTTTTATCACGCGAAAATCACACTATTGAGCACAAACATTTCTATGATTTTATCGACTATTTAAACCCAGGAGACTGCTTAATTCTCAATAATACAAGAGTTTTACCCGCAAGGATGTATGGTGTAAAAAAAGATACAGGTGCTGTTGTTGAATTTTTACTTCTTAATAATCTTGGTAATGACCGTTGGGAGACAATTACAGGACCGGGAAAAAGAGCAAAAGTTGATGCAGAATTTTCTTTTGGTGACGGAATTTTAACTTGTAAAATCGAAGAAGTCCTTGAAAATGGTAATAGAATTGCAAAATTTAGTTATGATGCATCAAATATTTATGAAGTTTTAGATAAAGTTGGCGAAATGCCGTTGCCACATTATATCACTGAAAAACTTGAAGATAAAGAACGTTATCAGACCGTTTATTCAAAGGAATTAGGCTCTGCAGCAGCACCAACCGCAGGACTTCATTTTACTGATGAAGTTATGGCTAAAATTCAAAAAAAAGGTATAAAAATTGGCTATGTAACTTTGCATGTGGGAATTGGTACATTCAGACCTGTTAAGGCAGAAAATATAGAAGACCACGAAATGCATTCTGAACATTATCAAATCCCAAAAGAAACTGCTGATTTGATTATTAAAACTAAAGAAAATGGTGGACGTGTTGTTGCTGTTGGTACAACTTGTTGCAGAACACTTGAAAGTGTTATGCAAAGCCAGGGCGAAATGAAAGAATTTGACGATTGGACAAACATCTTTATTTATCCAGGATATAAATTTAAGTGTATTGATGCACTTCTTACCAATTTTCATTTACCAGAAAGTACACTTATAATGCTTGTGTCTGCATTATATGATAGAGAACGAATTTTAGAAGCATATAATACTGCTGTTAAAGAAAAATACAGATTCTTTAGTTTTGGCGATTGTATGTTTATTCAATAAGGAGCAATTATGTATAAATTGATTAAAAAGTGTGGAAACGCTCGTCGTGGTGAATTTAAAACTGTTCATGGTACAGTGCAAACACCTGCATTTATGAATGTTGCAACACAAGGCGCAATAAAAGGTGGAGTTTCTGCTTATGATTTAAAGGATATTAACTGTCAGGTACAGTTATGCAATACCTACCATTTACATTTAAGGCCAACTGATACACTTGTAAAAGAAATGGGTGGACTTCATAAATTTACTGGTTGGAGCGGTCCTATTCTTACTGATAGTGGTGGATTTCAAGTGTTTTCACTTTCTTCACTTCGTAAAATCAAAGAAGAAGGTGTATATTTTTCTTCTCATATTGATGGTCGAAAGATTTTTATGGGGCCAGAAGAAAGCATGCAAATTCAATCAAATCTTGGTTCAACAATAGCTATGGCATTTGATGAATGCGTTGAAAATCCCGCTAAATATGAATATTCAAAACAGTCTTGTGAAAGAACAACAAGATGGTTAATTCGTTGTAAAACAGAGATGGAACGACTCAACTCATTACCTGATACAATCAATAAAAATCAGTTGCTTTTTGGCATAAACCAAGGTTGTACATTTGATGATTTAAGAGTTGAACATATGAAAGAAATCGCAAAACTTGACCTTGATGGTTATGCTATTGGTGGTCTTGCAGTTGGTGAACCTAAAGAAGATATGTATCGCATAATTTCTGCAGTTGAACCATATATGCCTACTGATAAAATAAGATATCTTATGGGTGTTGGTACTCCAGGTAATATATTGGAAGCAGTTAGAAGGGGAGTTGACCTTTTTGATTGCGTAATGCCTAGCAGAAATGCTCGTCACGGCCATCTTTTTACTGATGCTGGTATTATCAATATAAATAATAAAAAATATGAAAAAGATGATTTACCTATTGACCCAACATGTAATTGTCCTACTTGTCAAAGACATTCAAGAGCCTATATTCGTCACTTATTTAAAGCACAAGAGCTTCTTGCTATGCGACTTTGCGTTATGCACAACTTGTATTTCTACAACAATTTAATGACAAAAATTCGTGAAGCTCTTGATAACAATACTTTTGAAGAATTTTATGCAAAATATGTTGATAGATTGGATACGAGAATATAATTTAGTAAAATTTAGAAAATATATTGCAAAAACATTTTTATTTATGTATAATATTAAAGTTATTATGAAACATTTTGGAGGATATTGAAATGTCAAACTTTTTTTCACTTTTAATGATGGCACCTGCTGTTGAAGGCGATGCTGCAGCTAATAGTGGCTCAGGAACAATGATTATTATGATGGTTGCACTTTTTGCAGCTATGTATTTCTTCACAATCAGACCACAGAAAAAACAGCAGAAAAAAGAACAGGAAATTCGTGAAAATACACAGATTGGTGACGAAATCACAACAATTGGTGGTATTTGCGGTAAAGTTGTTGCTGTTAAAGAAGATTCAATCGTTATTGAAACTGGTTCTGATAGAAACAAGATTAAGTTCATGAAGTATGCTATTCAGACAAACCACACAGCTAACGAAAAAATTCAAGCTGAGCGTGAAGCTGCAAGAGCTGCAATGGCTGAGAAAAAAGGCAAAAAGTCTAAAAAAGACGAAGAATAAATTAACATAAAATATTAGAATCCCTCATATTCTTTATTGAATGTGAGGGATTTTTTTATGCGTAAAAAACTTACTAAGAGAAAAGAGTATCCAGAAATTATTGAAAATATTATTGGAATTACAATATCATCTGTTGTCGGTATACTAATTACTTTTTTATTATCAGTTTTCTTTTCTTTTATTATTAATAAATCACAAAAATTACCAGAGAGTTTATCTTGGTATTTGATGGGCGTTATTATTACCGGTGCTTTTTCTAATGGTTTTTTATCAACTTTTAGGTGCAAGCTAAAAGGATTTGTTTCTGGTTTTGTTTCTGCAATATTTTTTGCATTATTTATAACTGTTGGGTTACTAGTTTTTTCTAGCGGACAAATTGAATCAAAAACATGGATTATATATTTATTGATATTTATTTTTTCTGCATTGGGTGGCATTTTAGGAGCAAATACAAAAAGACAAAAATAAGGAATGATTAAATGACAAAAGTAATAAAATTTAAAAGACCCTATCGAAATGTTCGACCTAAAAAGAAGATTAACTTCAATTATATATTCAACGAGAAATATAAGGTTATTCTTTTATTTGTTTCAATAGCATCCATTTTTTGGGGTTGTGTTATTTATAATAGCTTTAATGATTCACCATTAACTCAGATAATTGAAAATAAAGTTTTGTTATTTGAATCAAAAGAATTATTAAAAATAACTTTGTTCTTTATTAAAACAGAAATAATTTATTTTGCATTTGCAATGGTTATAGGAACTAGTTTTGTTGGTGCACCATTAACAATAATACCAACATCAATAAGATGCATTATAACTGGATTCATTGGTGGATATATGTATAATGAATATGAATTAAAGGGGGTTTTATTCTGTTTGCTGTTTGTATTTCCGTATACTGCGATTGCGACGACATCACTTCTTTTTGCATCAAATGAAAGCATATACATGTCAGTAAAAAACTATAATACAATTACAAATAAAAATACAGCCGATGATATATCTATCAAGCTGTATTTATTAAGATATATTTTATTGATAATTATTAATTGTGTATGCGCGCTTTTTAATAGTTTGTTGATTGTTTTATTTATTGATAAAATCAATCTTTAAGTTTAATATTTGCTAATGGGTTCGATTCAGAAGCTTTCTTTAATTGTTCATCAACAATATGAGTATATATTTCTGTTGTGCCTAAATTTTCGTGTCCAAGAATGTCTTTTAAAATCAGCACGTCAACGTTGCCATGCTGATACATAAGTGTTGCTGCAGTATGTCTTAATTTATGTACTGAATAGCCTTCAAGACCGCATTTTTCAAGACAATCATATACAATATGCTGAACAGTTTTAGGGCTTATACGCTTGTTTCTACTGCTTAAAAATAATGCATTTCTGTCTGTTGCTGGAACACCATCGACAGGTCTTACAGCCATATATTGAGCAAATGCATCTAAACAAGCATCATTGAGATAAATAGTTCTTTCTTTATTACCTTTACCAGTAACTCTTAATGTGTGGTCATCACGAATATCATTATAATTAAGACTTACTAGTTCAGATAATCGTAAACCACAATTAAGGAAAAATACAAGAATACAATAATCTCGTTCTTTGTGTTTCCCATCAACTGATTTTAATAGTTTTATGCTCTCTTCAAGTGTTAAATACTTGGGGAGAGCTTTTTTTAATCTTGGAGAGTCCAGAACTTCCATAGGGTTATTCTCAATAATATTCTTTTGTTTATCAAGATATTTGAAAAATGTTCTAAGACAAGAAACCTTTCTTGCCCTTGCAGCTTCTTGATTATCTCTTTCATTTTTGCAATATGAGAGAAAAGCATAAGCATCATTCAATGTAACTGTTTTAACAAAATCATTGTCTATATCTAAAATATCTATCTCTTCAAAGTCAACAGTAGGGGGGACTAAGCCTCTGTATTGCTTGATGAACTTAAAGAAAAGTCTCAAATCGGACGAATATTCTTCAATAGTTAGAACAGATTTGTTCTTAATAACATCAAGATAAACTAAAAAGTCTTTGATAATTATTGGAAGTCCAATATAATTTATTTTTTTCATAGCATCACCCGTGAAACCGTTTCACAAATATGTAAAACATAATTAAAATTATTATCATT
>JAZLBN010000090.1:0-9792 GCA_045613725.1 Candidatus Gastranaerophilaceae bacterium | reverse complement strand
TTCGTTTTTTTAACGCTAACTTTGTTTGCGTTTCGTTCTTGTCTTGAATCATTTTTCGAAATTAACAAGTTTTTATGTTTCACAATATTCTCATATTGCTCACACTCGTTTTCAGCTATTCTGTTTTCAATGTTCGACTCTTTATATCGACTCCAACGCATTCGATTATGTATCGATTTTGCAATTGGGTTTGGTGACAAATTCACCTTGCTATTCTACACTTAATTTCCCTTTGGCTATTGTAGATAACTTTCTGATAATCTTTAATAAAACTTTCGTTTTTAGATAAAATTCTAAGTATCTGGTTTTAATAAATTTTATGTCTGTGCGCTGTGCACATCTACTATGTTATTACTAAAAAAATTTGATTTCAAGTGTTTTGTTTTATTTTGTTAACAATTTGTTACAATAAATTTAAAACCCTGATTTTACGGCACTTTGGAGCTATTAACCTTTGCTAATATAAAATCAACTATATCTTTTTCTACATGACAATTAAAATGATTATTGATTTCTCTAATGAAAAAACATGGACTAGTTACATTAATTTCTATAATTTGTTCATCAACAACATCTAATCCTGCCATATATATACCTTGAGAATTCAAAACTTTAGCAACAGCTTTAAATTTCTCTTTTTCTGAACTTGTTAATTCTGCCTTAATAATACACTCATCTTTATGTTCACAGAATTTGAAATCATTGTTACTCGGAAGCTTTCGAACAGTATATGGTAAAACTTCTTCACCCAAAAACAGTACTCTTTTATCTCCAAACTCTGCCTTTTTAATGTATTTCTGAACCATTACAAGCTGTTTACCTTTATTAGTAAGAGAATCAATTATCACCGAAGTATTCTTGTCCCCCACCTTTAAATACATAACACCATTGCCAAAACATTGACTTAGTGGCTTGATAATAATTTCTCCATGCTGAGTTAAGAAATCTATAATATCAGATTTTGTCGCTGTAACAATATTTGCAGGCATTAAATGTTCAAACCTTACAGCATGCAATTTTTCATTAAAACTCCTAATTGCTGCAGTGTCATTCATTATAAAGGTTTTTGACCTATCAACAAAATCAAACACATAGGTAGCATTTATATAATCCAAATCAACCGGAGGATCAGGTCTAAACATTACCAAATCAAAATCTTCAATCTTTGATTCGTAAAATTCCTCTTTTTTATAGAATATATCATTATCTTTCAGATAAGATTCGCTACACGAAACATATGCGCCGCTACCTTTTAACTTTAACATATCAATTGTTGCAATAGCTACATTATGCCCTCTTTCCAAAAAGCATTTTATCACCCAAAAATTAGTAACTAAATCATTAAATTCAAAATATTTTAGTTCGATTCTATCTATAATAAATAATATATTCATAAAACCTCTTCGTTGATTTTATCCTATATAATTACACAGGTTCTATTTACCCTTATTTCAAATCTGCAGGATTCAAAATCTGACAAACAGTATTATTATAAGCAATTAGCTTATGGAATTTTTCTAAATCAGCTTGAATTTCTTGGAATGTACCATAGTGCATTGGAATAACAGTTTTTGCCCCTAACCATTTTGTAGCCATTGCAGCATGTTCAACATCCATAGTGTACCTACCACCAATAGGTAATAACGCTATTTGAGGAGCATACAACTCTCTAATAGTTTTCATCTCAGAAGTCAAACAAGTATCCCCAGCATGATAAATTCTTATACCATCAACTTCTAATAATATACTCGCAGCGCAACCACCATATCTTCCATCTGGCAAAGAGCTAGAATGAAATGCTGGCAAAAAGACAACCTTACCCCAAGGGTATTGAATCCAAGAACCTAAATTTACACCCTTTGCCTTTGCCCCCTGTTCCTTACAATATCCTGCCAATTCCACGATTGCTGTAATTTCAGCATCTTTTGCTTTTGCAATCTCAATAGCTTCACCTAAATGATCACCATGAGCATGAGTTAATAAAATATCAGTAATTGGTTCATTTTTCCATTTGAATTTTTTATTTACTGAAACCAACGGATCAATCAACACCGCACAATCATTATTTTTTATCTGAAACGCACTATGCCCAATATATTTTAAATCTACCATATATCCCCCTTACATCTTCAACTATTTTAATTTATCACGTTTTATTATAATATACAAATATGAAACAATATATTACACATATGAACAAATGCATAGAACTAGCAAAACAAGCTCAAGGAGACACTTCTCCAAATCCTTTAGTTGGATGTGTAATTATTAATGATAACAATGAAATCATTGCAACGGGTTATCATAAAAAATATGGCGAAAATCACGCTGAAAGAGAAGCGCTACTAAAACTTGAAAGTGCAAAGGATTGCACACTTATAGTAAACCTTGAACCGTGTTCGCATCAAGGAAAAACTCCTCCTTGTACTGATATAATCATAAAAAAAGGTATAAAAAAGGTTGTTTTTGGCATGCAAGATCCAAATCCTATTGTTGCTGGACGAGGTTTACAAAAGCTCAAAGATGCTGGTATTGAAGTTTTAGGACCTATTCTAGAAAACGAATGTCAAAAGCTAAACGAAGTTTTTATTAAAAATCACACAGAAAAAAGAACTTTTATAGCATTAAAAACTGCAACCACAATAGATGGGAAAATCGCTACATATAACGGAGATTCAAAATGGATAACTTCTGAAAACGCTAGAGCTGAAGTTAGAAATATTCGCAAAAAATATGACGCAATCCTAACGTCGTCAACAACAGTTATCGCAGACAACCCAACAATGGAGCATAAGAAAAAAATAATTCTTGATAGAGAATTAAAAACGGACTTTAATTCAAAAATATATGAACAAGGTGAAATTTTTGTATTCTATGATGAATCACTAAATTCTAAGATTCTGAATCAAGTTCAGAATGACAAAATTTTGTTTATTCCAACTCCAACAAAAAATGAAAAACTTGATATTAAGTACATTTTAGACTGCTTATATGAATTTAAAATTATGAGTATACTTATTGAAGCCGGTGGAGAAATAAACGCTTCTTTTATGCCACATGTAGACAAATTATACCATTTTATCGCTCCAAAAATCTTAGGCGATAACTTTGGTAAATCTTGCTTTAATGGCTCTCAAGTGGAAAAAATTTCAAATTGCTTAAATTTAAAATTTGAAAGTTCTCAAATATTTGAACCAGATATCTTGATTACTTATACAAAATAATAAGACTTATAATTGGATTCGCTTAAAATAATCTCTATCGACAACTGCACAAGTAGTACATCCAATACCGTCATTAACATGCGTGCTAGAACTTTGAAAATATGTACTACAATTACCTTTAGTACAACCATAAATTGGAGTTTTTAACACATTATCTGAAGTATAGTCAAAATCAAATAAATCTATACCCCATTTATTTGGAGGTGAATCATATCCATTTATATCTACAGCAATATTTATAAAACCATCTCTTGCGCTAATTTTATATGTTACACCATCATATCCACTAAAACTTTTAACATAAGGATGAGCACAAGATGAAGGTGGACAATAGTGAACTTTTGTTGTTGAACCTTTTGCTGATGTATAATAAGTTTTTAAACCTGATTCAGGCCCTACATTGGCATTATATGAGCCTTTCAAAAAACTATAAAATGAGGTTCTCAACGCATCGCCTTTTTTATCAGTAGCATCATAATAAAGAGCATATACATCATCTTCTTCATAATCTTGCCATTGTTTAACAACTTGATGTAAATTAGCATATGTTTTACGAAATTTAGAATCTAAAACAATACGTTTATAGGAAGTCATTAAATTTGGAATTGTAATAGCCGCAACAACACCAATTATACCTAATGTAATTAAAACCTCCGCAAGCGTAAAACCTGATAATTTAAAATTTTTAATAGTGTTCTTCGAAAACATATTACTACCTTTTATCATAATAGACATTACCTATATTTTCATAATCTTTCAACTAAAATAATATCATATTACAAGATTTTTCTCAAGATTTACAATGCAAACGCCTTAAAAGCTGATAAATCAGAATTATATCAAACAATTGGATTTTCTAATATCTCTTTGCGAAAATTATACCAAGAATATTTTTTAGAAATTTCATAAGCTGACTTTGACAAATTTTCAAATTTTTCATATTCTGAACGATAAATTCTGGAAACATTAATTATTGAATAAATCAAAGACAACATTGAATTTCTACTAAATACAACACCACAATTATCACTAATAATTTCAGATACTCCTACAGTATCAGAAACAATAGGAACTTTCCCCTTTGACATTGCTTCAAGAGCCACTAAACCAAACGCTTCGTTTTGAGACGGTAAAACAATACAATCAACCTCTTTATAAAAATCATTCATATCAACTTGCCTTGGAACAACTTTAATAATAGATCTCATATTGAATAAATTCACTAAAAAACGCATTAAAATATCATTTTTGTACTTAGTTGCAATCATAACTATTTTAAATTTAGCTCCAAATAGTTTCGCTAACCCTGCCATAAACAAGAAATAATGACCGCCTTTATTTATTGAACTATTCGCTACTATTCCAAAACGGACATCCTCTGAACTTTTGCAAAAATCTACATCCTGATCACTAACTTTACAACAAGGATACACAACCCTAATTTTATCTTCTAGAATACCAAAACTTTTTACATAATCAAACTTCACTTTCTGAGACATAGCAATAAAACTAGCATATTCCGGTAGATTTGAATATATCATTGATTGATATTCCAATTTCTTACGATTTAAAATTTTCAATATAGGGCGAATGAAAAATTTCGAATTTCGGATAGAGTGATATTTTGACATAACCTGTAAAAATTGATTAATATATACCCCATCCATAGAAAATGTAAAAATCTTACAATAGTCCATCGCTTGCAATTTATTAACGAAATCACTTGTAGATTCCGTAATCATAAATACATTCTCAGGCACAATTCCGTTTGTAATCATCCGAGTATAAATATGGACATCAAGACCAAAATCATTCTTCAATGTTTAATAGACATTTTTAGCAACAACAGCAGCACCACCAAAAGTCGCCCCAACATTATCAGCGAACAAAAAATCTGCATTTCTAATTACAATTGCAACTTTTTCAGTCATGTCTTAATTCCAAAAGTAGAACTATTATACACAAAAAAGCTCCCTGTTAACAGAGAGCTTTTCTATATTGCAAAATATTATAATTAACCGTTAATTTGGCTCATTACTTCTTCAGCAAAATTGTCTTGACGTTTTTCAAGACCTTCACCTAATTCATATCTTGTGAAAGCTTTGATTGTCAATTTACCTTCGATTAGTTGACCAACTGTTACGTTAGGATCTTTTACGAATGGTTGTTCTAACAAACATCTTTCAGCCATTAATTTATTTACACGACCTTCAACAATTTTACCTCTGATTGCTTCTGGTTTGTTTTGTAAATCTTCTTTACCCATTTCGATTCTAGTTTCTTCTTCAATAACTTCTTGAGGAATTTCATTTCTAGAAACGAATTTTGGAGCTGAAGAAGCGATGTGTAAACAAATGTCATTTAACAATTCTTCTTCTTTATTATCAGCATTTAATAATACACCGATTTTACCATTGTGAACGTATGATGCAACTGCACCTTCGTATCTAACAAATCTTCTAACTGTGATTTTTTCACCAATAGAAGCAATTTTTTCTTTTAATGCATCTTCGATAACTTTATCGCATTTTGCGCATTTAGAAGCTAATAAAGCTTCAACGTCAGCTGGATTTGAAACTTGTACATTTTCAGCCAAACCTGCAACTAAAGCTTTAAATTCATCATTTTTAGCAACGAAATCTGTTTCACAGTTAACTTCAATCATAGCTCCGCCATTAGCGTCAACAAATGAATCTACTCTACCTTCAGCAGCAATTCTGCCCATTTTCTTTTCAGCTGATGCAATACCTTTTTGACGTAAAAGCTCAGCTGCTTTATCCATATCACCGTCAACTTCAACTAATGCTTTTTTAGCATCCATCATACCAGCACCAGTTTTGTCACGAAGTTCTTTTACCATTTGAGCTGTAATATTCATTATCTTCTCCTTTATCCTACTTAGTGATATATGAAAAGGTGAGTCATAAACTACCAGTATTAAACTATTTTAGTTATACTAATCTTTTACAATTCACCTTTTCTTATCACAAAACTAATTAACTATGCTTCAACACCAGCATCTGCAGCTGAAATTTTTTCAATTTTCTTAGCTTCATTTGCTTTGTTTTCTCTTAGTTGTTTACCTTCTAATACAGCATCTGCCAATTTAGAAGTGATTAATTTGATAGATCTGATAGCATCATCATTACCTGGGATGATGTAATCAATACCATCTGGGTTAGCATTTGTATCAGCTAAACAAATAACAGGAATACCTAATTTGTTAGCTTCTTTAATAGCGATTTCTTCTTTTGCTTGGTCAACGATGAAGATTAAATCAGGTAAACCACGCATATCTTTAATACCGCCTAAAGTTTTTGACAATTTTGCAAGTTGTCTGTTTAATTGAGCAACTTCTTTTTTAGGAAGTTTATCAACATAACCGTTATTGATAAATTCTTCTAATTCTTTTAATTTGTTAACTCTACCTCTGATAGTTTCAAAGTTAGTTAACATACCACCTAACCATCTTCTGTTGATATAGTAAGCACCAGAACGAACAGCTTCTTCAGCTACAACGTCAGCAGCTTGTTTTTTAGTACCAACGAATAATACGTTTCTACCTTTTGCTGCATAATCTCTTACTAATTCATAAGCTTGATCAAGTAAATCAGTAGTTTTTCTCAAATCGATTACATAAATACCATTTCTAGCACCGTAAATATACGGCTTCATTTTTGGGTTCCATCTTTGGGTTTGGTGACCGAAGTGTACACCAGCTTCCAAAAGTTCAATCATAGATGCTGTTGGCATCGCCTTTCTCCTTTTTGTTTAATGTATTGTACTACGGGCAACATAGCCTCATTTTGAAAAATATCAAAACTAGGGCAAACCTATCAGGCTAATGTACCAATGAAATATTACAACAAACATGTATTAATGCAAATATTTATGCAATAAAACTTAATTATTTAACATAAATTAACCTCTAAACTTGCAAAAAATATTTTTTTTAGTTTTAATATACTTACTCACATCCTCAAATGAGTACAAAGTGCAAAGTCATTAATTGCACGCAACCCAATAGGAAAGGTAAATTCAATTATGGCAAATATTAAATCTGCTAAAAAAAGAGTGTTAATCGCTGAAGCAAACAGAGTTAGAAACGTAGCTTTCAAATCTTCAATTAAAACTGCTACTAAAAAGGCATTAGAATTAGCAACTAGCGAAGATAAAGAAGCATTAAACGCAGCTATCTCTAAAGTATACCAATTATGTGACAAAGCTGTATCAAAAGGTATTTTACACAAAAATACTGCAGCTAGAAAAAAATCAAGATTGGTTCTTGCTATCAAAAGAGCTAACGCTTAATTGAAATACTAAGAGTAAAAAAGAGATAACCCAAAAGGTTATCTCTTTTTTAATATCTACTTATCTTATTTATCAGTATTAATTCCGTAAAAATAAAGATAACCTTCATTAAAGGCTTTTACTATGGCTTTTGCAAATCTTTTCGGAGTTTTCCAATAAGCCAAATGTGCTGTTACAAAAGTTCTTGGAACATAATTATCTGATTTGTTGTAAATAAATCCTTTTTGGTTATCAAAATTTGCAACAGACAATAGCGAATCTTGTTTTAAATGTTTAAATGTTAATTCTGAGAATTTGAGAAGCCAAAAGGATCATTACTATAATTAACTGTCAAATAAAATACATCGTTTTCAATTATAGATTTTGCCATTAATTTTGAAATATTAGTTAATATAGATAAATGAAACACCTGTAGAATTGTCATTAGCATAAGCAGTGTTCACACTTGATAATGCAAAAAAAATAACAAAACCAAAATTGCAAAAACCTTCTTCATAAATCCCCATTTTATCGAAAAAATAATACAAAAAAATTCCAATTTTGCAAAGGCATTACAAAAAAGCTAAAAAAGCTCACCAATTATAAATTATGTAAACATTTAAGGATTTTAAAGCAAATTTTATTTTTACAAGCATTACTAAATATGGAAAGGTATAATAATCTATGGATATAAACAATAATAACAATATCAGCTTCAAAGCATCCGGAGTTTTAACAGTAAAAAAAGCTCTAAAAAACGGCCAAGAAACAGTTGTAGATGTTTTTAAACTAAATCATGCTCAAGATGACGAATTCATCAGAACTTGCTACAACACACTTAATGAAAATATTGATAAAATGAAAGCACCACAAAAAAAACTTTATAAATTTTTTAGAGACTTTTTAAAGGATTCAAAAACAGACTCCCAAGATTTTTATATTGGTATAAAAAACGGTGAAACAATAATTGGCGGATACAATTCTTACCCATTCTGTGAAAAAGTAATATTGAATAATTGTGTCACACCAACAGGTAAAGATACACTATGCAAAGACAGTTTTTTATATTCATTACTTCAAGAAACCAAAGACCTTTACGGTAAAGATATCGTTGGTGTTGAAATGCCAAAATTTTTCAAAATAGAAGAAACCAATATAGAACAAACAATGTTTGGAAAAATGAAATCCAGAATAAAAAAACAAAATCCTAATACTAAATTTGAAAAAAACAAGGAAACAAATATTGACTTAGCAAAATATCTGGATATAAAAGAGTTATTTTAAGCTATTCAAGTAAGATTTGAAATTTTGCACTAAAACTAAGAAGAAAGAACAGTGAGTTTGATATTTTTTGATGCATTATATTGACAGGAAATTCACAATTTGCTATAAATAATTTTACAAAAAGGAAACATAAATGAGCAGATATTACTCAAAACGATTTAGACGATTTAGTCACTAGTTTGCAGGTTATTATTTAACCACTTGTTTTGAGTTTGTTTATTACTATTAGTTCATTTATGAAAGGAGCATTATTATGCGTGTAAACTCGATTGAGTGCAGTTCAATGCACAAACACAACAGTTCAAATTCTAATCTAAAAAATTCCATGATTAAAAATAATAATACGGCTTTCGGTGCTTATTTCTCACATGGAACTCAAGTTTGGGAAAAAGCTGATTATGCTAATTTGGAGCGATTAGGACAATTCTTCGCTAAATTATCTTCAGGTGTATTGGATCCAAAACGCAAAGTACCAAAAGACGGAGTTTGGGCAATTGGAAAATTAAAAGAAATGATTAATCCAGATAGACTAATTGATTATAAAAAACGCCATGTTCACATAAAAGAAACCGTACAAGATGGCAATATAACAAAAGAAATTACTCATAATGTAATGCGAACAACTTTTTATGATAGATTAAAACAAATTTGTTACAAACAGGATTTATATCCTAACGGAAAACTCGAAACTGAAATAAAAAGATGGGGACCACGAGGCAAGATTTTGGAATTACAAACTTGGACTGAGAATATAAACTTTTATGCATAAAGCAAGTAGTAAATAGGTCGGCTTTACCAAGCCGACTTTATTTATAGTTGGCATAGTAATGCCAACCTATTTTTTATTTCCCTTCAAAATTTCCAAACTGGACTTTTATTACCCTCGCCCCTTGTGGGAGAGGGTGAGCGAAGCTCGGGTGAGGGGTATATAAATTTAGAAAATTAAGTCCAGAAAAAGTCCGTTTTCGCCCAGTTTGAAAATTATTTTTCAACT
>JAZLBN010000089.1:0-7507 GCA_045613725.1 Candidatus Gastranaerophilaceae bacterium | reverse complement strand
AAGAATAAGTATATTGAATTTCTAGAGTCCTAAAATTATTAATATGTTTAATTTTCTCATTGTTGAAATATGGTAAAGTGCATTAAAAGAATAAGCCACTCAATATAATTAATTGAAAATGTTTTGTAAGTTTTTATGTAGATTCACGTTGTGAACTCTAATTATATCAATGTTTTCGTTTATTAAAATACTATTGATAGCTAAGGTATAAATGTCTTTTTCTTCATTTGTAGCGTCGTTCATTTCTAAAAAACTTTTTCTAGAAATTCCCAACATAACTGGGTATCCAAAAGTTTTTAATTCTTTCCATCTTTTTAAAATTTCAATATTTTGAGTTTTAATTTTCCCAAATCCAATTCCTGCATCAATTATTATATTTTCTTTTTTTATACCATTTTCTAATGCAAAATCTGTTTGTTTTTTTAGGTATAAGTATAGATCATCCATTAGGTTTTCATATTGTGTATTATTTTGCATTGTTTCTGGCGTTCCAGTTGTATGTTGGATTACAATTTTTACGTGCGGGTGTTGAGCTAGAACTTTTACCATATTTTTATCGTGTGTTAATCCAGAAACATCATTTATTATACTTGCGCCTAATTCTATACACTTTTTGGCAACATTTGCATTGCGTGTATCAATACTTATAGGCGTTTTTATTTCAGAAGCTTTTATATATTTTAAAATAGGTAGAAGTTTTTCTAATTGTTCTTCTTCTGAAACTTCTTTAGCTCCTGGTTTTGTTGATTCTGCTCCAATATCAATAATATCTGCTCCATCTTGAATTAGTTGGTTTAATTTTGAGATAGCGCTATTATAGTCTACAAAATTGCCACCATCAGAAAACGAATCTGTTGTTAAGTTCAGTATTCCCATAAGTTTAGTTTTAATAGTTTCAGATTTTTTACAATTAAACTCTATGAGTTGACCTAGTTTTTTTAGCTTAAAAGGTTGTAGTTGTAATTTGTTTGCGATTTTTTTTAGTTGGGCTAAACTACCACCTAAAATACATGATGAATTCTCTATTCTTCCTGTTATAACTTCTCTATGTGTAGCACAATCTGCACCGACAGATAGGGCTGTTTGTTTTAGAATATTTGCTTGTGCTACTGATAAATTGAATACCTTTAAGTTTTTGTATTCGAATTTATCTATGGCTTTGTGTTTATAAGATTTGTCAAAACCAATAATTTCAAGTTCTTTTTCTAAATCAGTATTTGATATTTCTTTTAATAAAAAATCGTGCATAAAATAAGCTTAGCACGATTTTTATTAATTCTCAATTAATTTAATATTAAGCATTAAATTCTTGAATTTGATGTTTTAAATCATCAACTGCAATTGCTCCAGTTTTGATAGCTTTGTTTACACCTGTAACTAGTACAAAGAAAGCAAGAGCGCCACCAAAGATTCCTGCAAGTTTTTTAGTTATTGGGCTATTTATTATACTTCCGATAAATTTTGTATTTTTTAGAGTATCTAATCTTTTTAAAATATCGTCTGTATACATTTTGATATTATGTTTGAATGTAGCCCATAATCCTTTTGCAGCTTGAGTATTTTGGTTAACGGTTCTTGTTGTAGTCTCAACTGTATTCATCATTTGTTGAAGAACTTGTTCTCCACTTTTTGCACGCATTGCTCTTTTGCTAGCTATATTAGTTGCAGATGCTGACAACCCTGCTACACCACCAACTCCAGTTGCAACTTGCTGGTTGCGTTCCCTTTGTTCTTGAGTAAGTCTAGGTCTATTTTCTCTTGCGGTGAATGTAATAATTTTTGTCATTTTATTCACCATCCTCAATATCGTTTTCGATATCGTTTAATATATCGAATTCATCATCATACAACTCTTCGATTCTGTTGTTTTGGACTGGAAGATTATTTTTTGCAGCAGCAGCTCTGTCGCTAGCTTTTGTTGCTGCATTGTATGCGCCAGCAGCTCCAGCTCCAACACCTAATGTTTTAGATGTAATATTTGCGACTTTATCGTATACTTCATCACCTTTTAAGTTTTTAGCTGATGTAACGATGTTATCAAATGATGTGGCAAGTTTTGTTTTTGCCCACTTCAAACCTTTTCCTATTTGGTCAAATGCACTAACAATATATTTACCAAATTTATTATTACTTAGTGTATCTCTAAGAGTTGATACTCGTTTAGACATGTTTGTTGCAAAATCTGAAGCTTTGATATCATTAGCTATTTTTACTGTAGCTTTCCAAACGCTAGAAGCTCCATTTTTAATCCATTTTATTGCGGGTTGAGCTAGTTCACCGATTCTTTTGGCAAATTTTGTATTAGCACCTTTCATAAAAGAGTTTTTCATAACTTTTGCGCCTTTAGAAGCACCCCAAGCTACGGCCCAACCTTCAAGAAGAGCTTCTGAAACAATTTTTGAACCGGTTAAAAGTTTTTTAAATGCGTCGGGTGTATGTTTATCTTCTATTAAATTATCAAATTCTCTTGATTGATTTTCGTAGTACTTAACTTTGTTTTCGTACTCTGAATCATTCAATGTAGCAAGTCCTGAACTCTTAAAAGTTAGGTTATTCTGTGAATAAGATGTGAATTTAGGTTGAATTGTTAACATATTTTTCCCCACTACTAAATAAATTTCTGTTCGTATAATACGTCTGAAAATTATTTTTTGCTAACACACTAGAGAACCATTAACAAAATGTTACATTCGGACAGCTATATTATCCCATATTAATGAGTATTTGTAAAGTGTTTAGCCCCTTGATGTGAATTTCTTTTTACAAATTCTCTATCTATTTTATTTAAACAGTCGAGTTTTGCACCAAGCCAACGAGGTGCAATTAAATTTTTCTTTAAACCATTGCCTGCAAGTCGATGTATAGTGGTTGTTTTGGGTAATATTTCTAAAAAGTCACAGCATAGATTTACGTATTCTCCTTCGCTCATGAAATCGATTTCGTTGTTCTCGTAGATTTTTGCTAACTTTGTATCTTTTAATGCGCAGAGCATGTGAATTTTTACACCGTCAACCTTTAATTCTGCAAGTTTTTCTGCAGTTTTGAGTATTTCATCTCTGGTTTCCCATAATCCAAAAATTACGTGACAGCATACGTTTATGTTTTTTTCTTTTGTTTTTTCATAAGCTCTTAGGAAGCAGTCAAAATCGTGACCTCTGTTTATTTTTAAAAGTGTTTTATCGTGAATTGATTGCAAGCCGTATTCAACCCATGTATAGTAATCTTTTGCTATATCTGATATTAGGTCTAATTTTTCATCCTCAACACAATCAGGTCTTGTCCCTATAGAAAGTCCAACAACATCGGGATGGTTTAATGCTGATTGGTAAATTGTTTCAAGCTCATTCACTGGCTTGTAAGTGTTTGTGTAAGCTTGAAAATATGACATGAATTTTTGAGCCTTAAACCTGTTTTTAAGTGTTTCTGCTCCAATTTTTACTTGTTCTTCTATTGGTAAAAGATTTGAATGAGCTTGAGAAAAGCTTCCACCATCATCACAAAAAATACAACCACCAGTAGATATTGTTCCGTCCCTATTTGGACATGAAAAACCTGCATCAAGCGTAATTTTATATACTTTTGCGCCAAACTTGTTTTTTAAATATGCACTGAATTGGTTGTATCTTTTGTCTGTATTATTAAACATTTTTACTTTTGATCATCATCATTATCATAAATTGGATAAACGTAATGTTCACCGCAATTTGGACAAACAACTTCTTGTTGTTTACCATCTTCAAGTTGAGCTACTTCAAATAAGCATTTACAACCTGATTGTACACATCTTACAGCCCAAGTAGGTCTTATTAATCTTGCCATTTCAACACCCTCATTTCTTAATTATACAATTTAATTTTAACATTTATAAATAAATCTTGCAAGTGTATGTTAAATATGCTATACCTGTAGTAAGGTATATGCTATTTTGAGGTTTATTTATGCGATTCTTTTTAATGAGTTTTCTTCTCTTATTCTTGTTAAGCAGTTTAAATATTTGTATTGCTAGTTCTAGTGATTTTAAAGTTAGAAAGTTTCCATTGAGTGCTTGTGGTGATTCTAGTACATCTCTTGTGAATACATACCGTTCAAAAGAAGATATTTTTGGCGAAATGAAAAGTATTATATGTTCCTCTTCAAATTTTAATGAAAAATTGGCTGTTATAAATAAGTCAATAAAAAAATATCCAAAAGAACCAGTTTTATATTTAGAAAGGGCTAACTTGTATTATGATAAATATCGTTATAATAAAAGTAGTGAATATCTAAAATATTATAATCTAGCTGTCGATGATCTTAAAACTGCTATTGCTCTTGATCCTGACGATGTTGTGTTATATACCTCTCTTGGTGAGTTGTATTTTTGGGAAGAAGATTACCCTTCTGCAAATGCAATGATTCTGCAAGCTAAAAAGATTGAGAAAACCCCGCTAAATGTTGGTCTTGGTTGCGCGATAGAGCTAAAGTTGAAAGATCCAAATGCATCATTGAAAAAGTTTAAGTGTACAGAATAAAATTCTGTAATTTTGATTATTTGTATACTTCGTCATCCCAATATTGGAGTTCTAGTTTACCTACAATTATTGTGTCACCGTTTTGTACTCCAAGACGTTTGATTTCGTCCATAATTCCCATACTTATCATTATATTTTGGAAACGGATTATTTGTTCTGTGCTTCTTGGATCTGTAACTTGTGAAATTCTTATAATTCTTCCGCCAGTTACCAAGAATGTATCTTTGTTTAATCTTTGTACATCCCAATAGCCATCATCATTGTTTGTTGCTTCTAAATCTTCTTCAATTGTTAATTCTGAAACAGGTTTTTCTATTGTATCAACTTTAGATTCTATTTCAAATTTAACTTTATCTAGGTTTTCTCCTGTTACAGCGGACATAACAAATGGTTCAACGCCGATTGATTTAAAATCCACAAGAATTTCATTTAGTCTTTCAGTATCGATAGCATCAATTTTATTGATAGCAACAATTTGATATAAATGTGCTAATTTTTCAGAATATTTTGCCAATTCTTGATTGATGATTTTATAGTTATTAACAGGGTTTTCTTCTGTTCCGTCAACTATGTGAAGTAAGAATCTACAGCGCTCAACGTGACGTAAAAATTCATAGCCTAAACCAACCCCTTCAGAAGCACCTTCGATTAGCCCTGGGATGTCCGCAATAACATATCCATCGCCGTTTGATTTGCGAACTACGCCTAAATTAGGAACAAGAGTTGTGAATGGATAATTAGCAATTTTAGGTTTTGCTGCTGAAACTCTGCTAATAAATGTTGATTTTCCAGCGTTAGGAAATCCTAGCAAGCCGACATCAGCCAATAATTTTAATTCTAATTGTAATTCTCTTTCAATTCCAGGTTCTCCAGGTTCGCAGTACTGAGGAGCTCTGTTTTGAGATGAGCAAAAGTGAGTATTACCTCTGCCGCCACGTCCACCTTGAGCAACCATTACGGTTTGTTCGTGTGTTGTTAAGTCTGCAATTACGTTACCTGTTTTTAAATCTTTAACGATTGTGCCTGTAGGAACTTTGATATATAAATCCTTTGCACTTTTGCCGTGCATACATTTTTTGAACCCGTTTTCTCCATTATCAGCTTTGAATATTGAACGGTAAGTAAAGTCTAATAGTGTAGATAGACCTTCGTCAGCAATTAAATATACGCTACCGCCTTTTCCGCCGTCACCACCAGCTGGGCCACCTCTATCTACATATTTTTCTCTGCGCCAAGCTACAACTCCGTTGCCACCTTTACCAGAACTAATTTTTATTTTTACTTTGTCGACAAATTGCATAGTATAAATCCTTTTCAATTTTGATAATACTATAAACAGGGGTAAATGCAAAGGGTGTTCACCGCTGGTGGGATGTTGTTACCAGTAGCTTTTATTAGATAACTTTTTTTTGTTTGTTGTGCTTTTCTTATTCTTCTGGTATGTAGATTGGGTTTTTGGTTAGAATTTCTCTTGTATGTTCATAACAACAACTATTGTATGTTAATTGTTGATATTCTCTAATAATATTTATTACGTCATCTGTTGATAATCTGATTATTCTTCTTTTCCCATCTAATATTTCTGCCATAATTTCTTCCTTTCTTCTTGGGTTGCACTTGCAACCTCCTTACTTCTCTTGGTGTTTGTTAATTTATTTATCGGAATTTAAAAACCCGAACTTTAATTGTTCGGGTATAAGGTTTAAAAATCTTTGTTCAAATAAAAAAGAGGACTTAATGTCCTCTTTTTTATTGTTGTGTTAGTTCATTTATCCATTTGTCACAAGCTTTAGCTTGGTCTTCAGTTAATGTTTGAATTTTATTTGTTAGTAAGTTGTTGTATATGTCTTGTAATCCTTTATAAGCTTCGGTTCCTTCTTGTCCTTTTGACGCTACAAGTAAGTTTGCTATGATTTTTTGGTAACAAGATTTTCTTTCAACATCTGACCATTCGTTTTCGGTTGCAATTTGTTGCATGATTGGATCTTTGCCTGTTTCAAATTCGCTATTATACCCTTTTAAGAATGATTTTATTGAAGAAGGTGTTTGTGCGTTGATTGTGCTAATTGCCTCTTTTTTATCTGCATCTGAAGTATATCCGCCTAAAGCTTCAGCTACAGTTTCTCCGCCGTCTTTACCAATTTTTACGTTGCCATTATCTACATTTACATTGCCTTTAAATTCTTTTGAGTATTTGAAAGTTTCGTTATCTCCAGTTCCTGTAGCTTCTTTCAAAGCGTTGCTATTATTTGTAATTGTAGTTACTCCAGTCCATCCTGCTGCGTGAATTGCATCTAATAGTTTTTCTGAGGCATCATTAACAGCTCCTTTATCTGTAAAGTTGTATCCGCCTAACTTTATAGTGACTACAGATCCGTCAGGCATTTTTGCTGTCGCTGTACCTCCGGTTGTGCCCATGCCAGCTGTATGTAGTGCAAATTGAACTTCAATTGGTTCTTTATATTCAGCTTTTTGTTCAGTAGACCATGGTTTTTCTCCTGCCATGTTATCGTGTCCAAGAGATTTTACAGCTTTTGCCTTACCTGCTTGTGTAATATCTGCAGTTCCTGCACCTTTCATTCCTTTGTATTGGTTTAGTCCAAATGTTCCGTCAGCGTTTTTCTCTAATCTGTATTCATCACCTGCTGCGCTAGCTGCTGTAGACTTGTAAATAGCAGCACCGTCTTCGGTTCTAACATAATCATATGTATATCCGCCAACTGTAATTTGTTTAGGGAAACCATCAACTTTTTCACTTGATACGATACAAGTGTTTCTTACGATATCACCTGTACCACGAGCTTTATCACTCACTGAGAATTTTCCATTATAGCCTTTTAATTCATCAGCTTTTGCTGCAGTTCCAGGTTTTGCATCTGAACCAGTTGTACTTGTATTACCTGTAGTACCCGTTGTGCCAGTAGTGTCGGTTGTACCTGTAGTGTCGGTTGTACCTGTAGTGTCGGTTGTACCAGTAGTGTCGGTTGTGCCAGTAG
>JAZLBN010000088.1:0-12697 GCA_045613725.1 Candidatus Gastranaerophilaceae bacterium | reverse complement strand
CGCATTCTACAAAAACATCCATTGTAGCGCTGCCTATTGTTATAATATCGCTCATCTTTTTCATCTCCTATCTTGTATTGATATTATCATATTTTTTGCCATCTGGGAAGTGTAAAAAAATATTAAGTTAAGCGCAAATTTTTTGATTTACTAACTTTTTGATATCAGCTAGCAATTTGTAAAGGAAAATTTATGAGACTTTACCCTGTAACAAGTAAATTTACCAGTACCAATACAAATAAAAAAGAAGAAAAATTTGAAAAACAAGGAAGCATGCAGTGTTATGTTCAGTCTGACCTTTCATTGATGCCTCATTATGGTATGTATAGCGTATTTTTTACAGGTAGAACTCCAGAAGATTTTTATGCGCAAGGTTTTAATAGAGATGCTATGCCTGAAACTATGAAAAAATACTTGTTTCGGGATTATGATAAAAACCAACATATGCCACCTGAGCAAATGATGCAACAAGCTTTTGAATATTTAGAAATAGTTGATAATTTCGACGAAGTAAAGGATTTATATCCTGAGGAACCTCTTTTTGAAAACTTACATGAGCCAACAAAAGTTCTTTCAAGTGTAGCTTACGAAATTAATGTGGCAAAAGAACTTGCGAATGAACCTTTGTTTAAAAATGGTGATGATAATTTTGGTATCTATCTTCTTAAAAAGGTATATTTAGAAGGGAAAACTATCAAGGAAATTGACAAAGATTTTTATGAAAAGGACATAAATCCTATGTATAAAGGTGTAGTTTCAAAACCGATTACTAAGGATGTTTTCCGTATTTATGGTATTAAATATCCAGAAAGTGCTTTTTGGAATTCATTTATTGCAACTCGTGATGAGTATAAAAAATTCTTTTTAACTCTGCCTAAAAATCCTGAAATACAGGCTATAAAAGAGTCTAAGGAAGTTAAAAAAGATAATTCTATAACAACTTCAGTTTCAATTAAAAGGGCTCCGCAACCTAGAAAGTATACCATTAAGGAATACAAAAAGAATCAATTTGCAAAAGTTGTAACTGATGCAAAAGGTGACTTAAATCAAGTTGAAATAATTTTAAAACGTCGTTATGGCAGTGAAGATCCAGAAGCTTCGTTCTTTTTGAAATATATGAGTCCAATTATGACATTAGTCGCTGATAGAATTCATTTATCTGAAGCGATTCGTGATTTTCATGATTTAGAAGTTACAAAAGGTTTTTTGGGTGATGACGATGTAATGCTCAAGCGTTTTTGGAAAAATAATCCAACTGTTTTAGAGGATTTATCTAAAACTATTCCAAGTACAATTGAATTGTTTGAAGAAGTTTATGGTGCTGGTGGCAATATTCAATTAAATAAAGATTTAAAAATAGTTACTCCAGAATCTAATGATGTCGTTATTGATAAAGTATCTCCAGAATTTTTTGAGTTGCTTGAATATACTCAAAATATTGAAGCAAATAGGTTAAGACGATATGCAAAACACGATGAGCTTCAAGCTGAGTGGGAAAAATATTTTATTGATAAATATGGTGAAGTATCAACAGTTGAAGATAAAAAATCGTCAGAGACTATTATTCAATCCTATCAAGTTCCAAAAACTGAATCTGTAGAAAAACAAAAAGGGCCAAAGACTTTTACAAATTTAGAAGATGCGCTTAGAGAAAGATTATATGCTCTTCCTAAAAAATATGCTGATAAATATATCAAAGATTTTATGAATAATCCGAATGTTACTGAAAATTATAAACAAGATATTTTGCGTCAGCGTTATGCCTTTATTGATTATGAAAAAGAAAATGTATTAGATGATATAGAATATAATGATGATTATATGGCAAAAAATGTAAAAGAATTCTCAGCTTTACTTTTTGCATATAGTGATCTTTTTCAAAAATATTTACCAAAAGATAGTTTATTATATGCATTAAGAGAAAATGATTATTTTAATGCTAATTCATTCTGCTATTTAGATATTATTGATGGTGAGTATGCTGAATTTTGCGACAAACATCGTGGAGAACTAAATTCATTATACAATAATTATACTAGACCTTTATCCTCTAGTGAAGCTGTAAAAGTTACTAATTTAATTATGGATAAGTTGATGGTTATTGATGGTAAAGGTATTCCCAAACCACACAAATCTCAAGAACCCTCGGATGCATTGACTTTTACTTATATGTTAAGATGTATGGCAACACTTAGTAAGGAACGAAAGAAAGTTATTAAAGATACTATTCAAAAGCTTGTTTTAACTGATTTCCCATTTGCAAGAGCTTTATTAAATGGAGAAGGTTTAACAGAAGAAACTAACTTTATTCGATTTTTAGGCTTTATGAATATAGTTTTTAATGATGTTTTCTTAGTGTCACCTTCAATTTTCTGTGGAACTTTTAATAAAACGACTGTGCAGTGGTATTTGCAGTGTTTTTCAGAAGATGTAAAAAGGGCAATAGAAAAAATATTACTAGAAGCGAATCAACATGAGTTATTTTTATATCAACTAACTGATGATGATATTAAAAATGGTATTGATAGTAAAATTCCTAGAAAGATGACAGAATGGAGTATGTAATAAATGAAAATTGTAAATGTGTCGTTCGTGCCTAATGTAAATTTAGTTAATCAACGAAAGCTGGATAAGAATCAAGATGTACAGACAAATCCTGTTGTTATTCAAGAAACTACAGGTATTCCTGGAATGTATGCATATAGAGATTATAACCTTTCTTTTGGTGCGAGATTATTTAGAAGTCCACAAAATTTTTATGAACAAGAATTTAACGAGCAAAACATGCCAGCAACTTTGCATAAATACATTTATGAATCTGGAGATAGTGAATTCAGACGTTCAATTCCTCCTGCTCAAGCTATGAAAGAAGTCTTTGGAAATATAAAAAATGCAAAAGATTTAGATGCTGTTAAACGCTTATATCCTGATGAACCATTGTTTCAAAATTTGACTTCTACTCCAAGTAAAAAATCTAGAGAAGGTTTGCTGGGTATGATTAATCTATTAAAAGATGATCCGAGTTATGCTGATAAAACTTTATTCAAAAATGGTAAAAATGACTTAGGTATGTATATTTTGCAAAAAATATACATCGAAGGTAAAACATTAAAAGAAATCAATAAAGACTTTTCTAAAGATGTAAGTGTTCACTTTAAAAGTTATGATATAACACCTCAAGATTATAGTGCGTTTGGTATTAAATTCCCAAATCGATCTTTTTGGCACTCTTTTATAGCAACTAGAGAAGATTTTCCATACGTGTATATTCCTCGAACAACGTCTTCTGAATCAACTTCTGGTGGTACAACTGGTGGTGTTAGAGGCTCTCGTTCTGTGAATACTGAATATACACCAAAACCTAGAAAATATAAAATGAAAGATTATCACAAAAAACAACTAGAATCAGATATTATTGATTCTAAAGGTGATGTTGAAACAATTAAGCGTAAAGTTGTAAAAAGGTTCAAAAAAGATGATCCAGAGGCTTCATTTATTGTTAAATATATGAGTCCAATTATGACTTTAGCTTCTGAAAAAATTCATTTGTCAGAGGAGATGCGTGATTTTGTTGAAGATGAAAAGATAAATGGTAAAACCGTTAAGGGTAATTCTATGTTCGAACGCTTTTGGAGATCTAATCCTGCCTTGCTTAGAGAATTTTCAGTGGCAATTACAGATACTATTGAATTGTTTGAGGAAGTTTATGCTGGTGGCGGTATGATTCCTATGAATAAAGAGTTCGAGGAAATAACTAAAAAATCAGTAAATCAGCATGTTATTGATTATGTTTCTCCTGAATTTTTAGAATTGCTTGATTATTCTAAAACAATAGAACCAGAACGTAATGATAGATATGCTAAACATGATGAGTTACAGGCTCTTTGGGAACAACATTTTGAAGAACGATATGGGAAGCTAGAATCTTCAATATCTAACGAACTAGGATCTACCAACTCTCAAGCTGATTTATCTACTGATAAGGGTAAGTTAGAGTTTTTAATTTCAGAAGCAAATAAGCAACAAGCTGAGTTTATTACTTTGAAAGGTAAAAATGGTGAAGATGTTCATTTGACATATAAATTGGACGAAGTTTTAGATGAAAAATTGAAAGATATGACAAAATTGTATCCAACTCAGTATGGTGCGAATTTTGTTAAATTTGTGAAAAATAATCCAGAAATTACGGAAAAATATAAGTTAAGTTTAGTGACAAGATCTATAAAAGAACTTCTAGATGATCCTAGAATTATGTCTGATGAAGAGTTTGAAGATGAAACTAAATCAATTTATCATCTTTTCTATATGACAAATCCTCAACAATCGTTAGCGGCAGGTGCTGCGTTAGCGGATTTGATTAATAAATATTATCAGGGTATTCAAGTTCCTGTTGCTATGTATCGTTTGTATATGGATGAATATAATGATATGGTTGATTCAAAACCAGAAATTGGTGAAAATATTAAACATATTGTAAAAGAACATCGCTCTGAGTTAAACTCATTATTTTCAAATTATTCAAGAGATTTAACATCTACAGAAATGATAAAGGTTCGTTTGATGATGCTCGAACAATTATCTAAATATAAACCTGTAGACGGTTTGATAGAGCCTGATATGCAAGAAATTATTTTAATGTTGAAAGAAATGACTTCTCAAATTAAATTTAGACGAAGAGTTCTAGGAGATGCACTAGATTTGATGATTAGCAACTTTAAGTTCTCAAAATCAATATTGGATAAATCATTGACTCCAGAGCAAAGAAATGGAAAGTTTGAATATATTATGGGGCATTGTATTCATTCATTTTTAGCATGTCACACTGAAACTCCTATCCTGCTTACTCTTTTAAATAGGGAAATTATTGAGGCTCATAAGGATAGATTAAGTGCTAAGATGTATAAAAAACTTATAACAATGGTTAATTATACAGATTCAATTGATGCAAAACGATTGTTTGAAATCCCAATGGCTGATTTATAACTTTTGGATTCAAGGTATAAAAAATAGTAATAAAAAAGAGGTAAATTATTAAATTTACCTCTTTTATATATTATGGTTAACGCTTATTGAGCGTTAGCTTTTTCTTCTTCAGTCACACCTTTGATAGTTAAGTTCACACGACCTTTTTCGTCGATTTTGATAACCTTAACAACAACTTCTTGACCGATAGTTAGATGTGGTTCAATTGCATCGATTCTTTCATTGCAAACTTGAGAGATGTGAACCATACCATCTTTGCCACCGCCTAATTCAACGAAAGCTCCGATAGGAATAATTCTAACAACTTTACCTTTAATAATCATTCCTACTTCAGGTTTAAAAGTTAAGTCGCGAATCATTTTTATTGCAATTTTAGCACCTTCTTGGTCGTTAGATGTAATTGTAACTACACCTGAATCTTGAATATCGATTTCTGCACCAGAAGCATCAATGATAGCTCTGATTTGTTTACCACCAGGTCCGATAACTGTTCCGATATCTTCTGTTGGAATAGTCATTGTTGAAATGCTTGGAGCAAATGGTGACATTGGTCCAGGTTCAGTGATTGCTTCTCTCATTTTTGATAAGATGTGTAATCTACCTTCTTTAGCTTGACCTAGTGCTCTACGTAATGTATCGTTTGCAATACCTTTTGCTTTCATATCCATTTGTAGTGCAGTAATACCAGTATCGTTACCTGTTACTTTGAAGTCCATATCGCCTAAGAAGTCTTCGATACCTTGAATGTCTGTTAATACAACAGGTTCTTTACCTTCTTCTGTAATCATACCCATTGCAACACCACCAATCATTGATTTAACAGGAACACCTGCGTTCATCAATGCCATAGAAGAGCCACAAGTTGAAGCCATTGAAGTTGAACCATTTGATTCTAATACATCAGATGTTACTCTAATTGTATATCCAAAATCTTCTTGTGATGGAAGAGCTGGTATATTAGCTCTTTCTGCTAAAGCGCCGTGACCAACTTCACGTCTACCTGGGCCTCTTAGTGGTTTAACTTCACCAACTGAAAATCCAGGGAAGATATATTTGTGCATGTATGTTTTTTCAGTTTCAGGATCAACACCGTCTAGTTCTTGTTTCATTGCTGGGCCAGCTAATGTTGCAACTGATAATACTTGAGTTTGACCTCTAGTAAATACAGCAGAACCGTGTGCTCTAGGGATTACGCCTACTTCACACCAGATTGGTCGAACTTCTTCAGGTTTTCTACCATCAGCACGAACACCTTCATCAAGAATCATTGCACGCATAATTTTCTTTTCTGCAGCTTTAAATTCTTCAGCAACAAAGTCTATTCCGGTTTCTTCTATGATTTGTTTGATGTAATGGTCATCAGCCAGAGCATCAACTTTTTCTTTAACTAATTTTTTAGCTTCTTCTAATTTTTCTTGACGATATGCTCTATCAAAATTGTGGTAAGCATCAAAAATTAGGTCGTAAGCTGTTTCATGAATAATGTTTTTAAGTTCTGTAGTATCATAAGGGTTTACGAATTCTTCTTTTTCTACACCACAAAGTTTAGCAAATTCAATTTGAGCTTCACATTGTTTTCTGATTTCAACTTGTGCAAATTCAACAGCAGCCATAATATCGTCTTCTGTAACAAATTTACAACCAGCTTCAACCATAATTACTGAATCGTGAGTACCAGAAATTACTATATCTAAATCTGAATCTTTAGCTTGTTTATGTGTTGGGTTAGCGATTAAGTTTCCTTCAGCATCTCTAGAAACTCTAACTGCACCAATAGGGCCTTCAAATGGAGCGCCTGTCAACATTAATGCACAAGATGCACCTAACATAGCTAATGTGTCAGGTTGATTTTCTTGGTCATAACTGAATAGTTGTGCTACGATTTGAATATCGTTTCTGTAACCTTTAGGGAATAAAGGTCTGATTGGTCTATCAATCAAGCGAGATACAAGGATAGCTTTATCACTTGCTTTACCTTCTGAACGGTTATATCCTCCAGGGATTCTACCGATTGATGACATTCTTTCTTCATAATCAATCAACAATGGGAAAAAGTCGATACCCACTCTTGGTTCTTTAGAAACAACACAGTGAACAAATAACATTGTGTCACCACATCTTACTGTAACTGAACCATTAGTTGATTGTGCATACTTTCCTGTTTCAATAGTTACGGTTTTTCCACCGATTTCTAATTGAAAGCTTTTTGTTTCAGGTTTCATAAATTACCTTTTCTTTCTGCGCATCTTCTAGCGCCTTTAAGTTATACACTTCCATATTTCACTTATAATTATACCTCAAACACATTTAAAAGTATACGTTCTATAAATTTGTTTACACTTTATGTTTGTATTATTATACGGATATAATAGTCAGAGTATTTAGGGTTAGATAGTAATGAATGAGAATTTAAAAAGATATGGTGTAATTTTAGCGTCAGGTGTTGGTAGTCGTTATAATAGTGATATTCCAAAGCAATTTATTAAAATTGCAGGAAAAACTGTGATGGAGCATACAATAGAAGTTTTTGAAAATTCTCAGTACATAGATGAAATAATTCTTGTTATAACTCCTGAATACAGACATGTTGCAGAAAATATTTTAATGAAGAATAATTACAAGAAGGTTGCAAAACTGTTAAATGGTGGAGCAACAAGAAAAGAGAGTTCTTTTATTGCTATTAGTTCTATTCCTGATGAAGAAGCCGATGTTTTAATTCATGATTGTGCCAGACCATTTTTATCTCAACGTGTGATAAAAGATTGCGTAAATGCATTAGAGAAATATCAAGCAATTGATGTTGCAATTCCATCTGCAGATACAATTATTAAGGTTAAGGATGGCTTAATTGAGAGTATTCCAAATCGTGCAGAATTAAGACGAGCTCAAACTCCTCAATGTTTTAAACTATCCCTTATTAAAAAAGCTCATGAGCTATCTAAAGATGATAATAATTTTACGGATGATTGCGGACTTGTTGTTAAATATAATCTTGCAGATGTTTATGTTGTTGATGGAGATGGTGAAAATATAAAAATTACCTATCCAGAAGATATTTTTATGGCTGATAAATTGTTTCAGTTGAAAAGTTCTATTAATCAATAATATTTGTTGATATATTGCATTTCGCAATTTTGATTGTAATATTTATGGTATTGTGTAATTTTGGGTTTTTGTGTTTGCTAGGGAAGATTTTTTGATGCTTGCATCATCAATGAAATGTGTGTTATACTTATACACACAAATTACACACAGCGTATTTGTGTGGGGGATGAGAAGCCCGAGGGCTTCGTAGCTCAGTAGGATAGAGCGGCGGTTTCCTAAACCGCGTCTTGCGCGCGTTCGAATCGCGCCGGGGCCAAGTTTAAAAATAAATTTAGATTAGTCTAAAGTGATGAGAACGCACAAGGCGACAGCCTTGTCAGCAGTTCGAGCGGCGAGAGAGCAGAGGGTGAAGTCTATTTTGCTAATAGCGTAAACCATAAATGCAAAATACGTAATCCCGTTTAAAGCGAATGCGCCAAGACAATCGCGTCGGGGCTAGTTTAAATAATATATGTTCTATTGCTCGCAAAATGCGAAAATTTTAAAACAATAGCGTCTTGTTGTTGTTAATTTATATGTCTTATCTTGGAGGTTGACTAAGGATGAAAAAAGAATGTATGGATAAGTCTGAGGCTATAAATGCATTTTATAATAATTATGTTGAAACTGTGTATCCGATGTTAGAAGAGTTTGAAAAAAAACGTAGAAAAAAACTTTTTATTATAATTAGTTTGTTTATAGTTGTCCCGATTGTTTCTTATTTTTTATTTCCCCTTCTAGGTAGTTTTGTAATTGCAGTTGGTTGTCTTGGTTTGTTTTTCCCTCTTGTAATGACGATTAGAGGATTTGTTAAAGAATTAAAAACAGAGTGTATGCCTTGTTTAATCAAAGCTTTTGGTAAGATGAAATGGAGCTCTGAAAAACAAATTATTAGAGATTATGATTTGCGAGAAAGTGAATTGTTTGGGGATTATAATACTCGTGTAGATGATGATTCGTTTGTTGGAAAGTATAAAGGTGTTGAGTACAAAGTTTCAGAAATAAATCTGGCATATGTTACCCAAGGTAGACGTAGGTTATACTGGCGAGTTTTTAATGGTGTTGTTATTACATTTACTTCAAATAAAGAAATTAAAAATAAAACTATCATTACGACAAAAGGCGATTTGAATGTTAGAAATAGGAATGGAATTCTATACGCCTTTTTACTGCTTGCAATGATTCAATTGGGTATTGGTGTTATTGGGACTAATCCAAAACATCTGTTTAGTACTATGTTTTATACTTTTGGCGGATTCTTGATTTTTGCACTCGTTGTTTTGGGAGTTGGTTTATTGGTCAGATTTTTTTGTTCAAGAAACAAAGATGTTTTAAGAGAAATTAAACTTGAGGATGCAAAATTCAATAAAAAGTATAAAGCGTATTCTTCTGATGAAGTAGAAGGTAGATATTTAATTACTCCAGCTTTTATGGAACGGTTTCAAACTTTACACACGTCATTTGGAACTCGTATGGCAAAATGTTCATTCTATGATGATAAAGTTATGTTTTCTATTTCTACGGAGAAAAATTTATTTGAATTAGGTAGTTTTTTCTTTCCTGTTAATAATCAAAAAGCTATAAATAGATTTTTAAAAGAAATTTCTGCGATATTTGATTTGATTGATTATTTTAAACTGGATGAAAAGACCGGTTTGTAGTTTCTTTTGAATTGTTAATATATTGTAATATTTTTTTATAATTAATCAATTATTGTTAATTTATATACTTTATATATTTACAAGGGGATTATAAGGGATATTATGGCATTATACGATTCATCACAACTTTTGAATATTATTACAGCTGCAAATAGATATTATTCTCAGTTTTATCCTGGCTTGTATTCTTATTCGAATTCGGGAAATCCCTTTGGGCAATTTAATAATTTTAATAGTTTTAAGGTGCCTAATTATGCAGGGTTATTTAATGATGTATCTAAAATAAAAATTCCACGTTTAAATAGTTCATCATCAAATTCAACAGAAAATACATTAGCTACAAGTTCGTCAACTTCAAGTTTACGCTCATATAGGGAACCTTCATTATTCTCAAATACAACCAGAAGATATGGTACTAATTTTGGTTCAAATGTAGTTTCTAATGCAAGAAGTTATCTTGGTTACAAAGAAAGTGATGGCTCCTATAAATTATTTACCGATGGCAGAACCGAAGCGTGGTGCGCTGATTTTGTAACTCACGTTGTTGAAGAAACTTGTGAGGAGACTGGTAAACCTAAACCTTCAGGATTTGGATCTTCAAGTGTTTCTGGCTTAAGAGATTGGGGTATTCAAAATGGATGCTATTTACAGACCGATAATAAATCAAATAAAGGGGATGTAATTGCTCAGAATGTTAAACCTGGTGATGTTGTAATATTTAAAAACGGTATATCACACACAGGTATTGTAGAATCAGTTAACTCTGATGGTAGTTTTACTACAATTGAAGGTAATACTTCTGATAAAGTTGCAGAAAGGCACTATGCTGCAAATGATAGCAGAGTAAGTGGTTTTGTTCAATTAGCTTAATTTATTTAAAGTTTGCGATTGGGGGGGATCAAACCCCCGACCTTGAGTTTCGGAAACTCACGCTCTATTCAACTGAGCTACAACCGCATAAAAAATGACGGATAACTAGTACCCGTCATTTTTCTTGTTTCATAATTAGTTTTTGAAATAATCTGAAGCATTAATTTCTTGTCTTGCAGCTTCAATAGCTTCAAAGAATGGATAAGATTTTATACCACACATACTAGCAACTATTGAACTTGGGAAGATTTCTACAGCATTATTTAATTCATTAACTGCGCTGTTATAGAATCTTCTAGCTGCGGCAATGTGTTCTTCGACTTCAGCATAAGTTTGCATAGCTTGCATCATAGTTTGATCAGATTTTAATTGTGGGTAATTTTCCACATTTACCATCAATTGTCCCATTTTTGTAGCAATTTGATTATCTAAATTGATTTTTTCAGAAATTGTATTAGCATCAGAACGAATACCAGAAGCTTTTGTTCTTAATGCCGTGATTTCATCCATCAAGCCTCTTTCGTGCTCCATAAACTTATTAGCTATAGTTAAAATATTTGGAATTAAACTATATCTTTTATTTAATTGAACATCAATTCCACTAGTTGCTTCTTTAACTTTGTTTCTTTTTTGGATTACTTGAATGTACAAGTTGTACAAAACGATTAGAATAATTAGACCAATTATGGTTGCAATAATTGCGATAGTCATAATTCCGAATTCTCCTTCATTAAAATATAGCATTTTTTACCTCGTGTTATTTTTAACGTTATTATTATAACATATTTTTCATATGTTTACAATCCTAGTTTCTTATCTAGCTTAAAGTGGTCTACTAGCGCAAGTATTGATGCGAACTCTTCAAATAATATTTCGAATTGTTCTCTATTGTAGATTGGTTTTACTAAGCTGCACAAACTGAACATATCTTTTCCTGTGTGAGGCGCGATATATACAGATGTTCCGTGAAATGAACAATATGCAAATTTCGCGTTAAATGCCTTCTCAACTGCTTTAAATCTTTCCATAAATGAAGTGGTGATTAAATATCTAGCTTCGATTTGATCAGTCGAATAAACAATGAATTTTTGACAAAATTCAGGATCTTCTAGCTTAACTTCACTTAATTTTGCGCGTTTTAAATCATCTTGCTTATCTCTATAGCCAGGTTTTCTTGGTCTAATTACAGTTGCGCCGTCAAAATTTTTATTCATATCAATTTTGATAACAACACCTTCTAAAATGTCAGTACTACTATTGTTAGTTTTAATTGAATATTCACATTCAGAAATGGCGATTTTAACATTCCTATATTCTCCAACAAAGCAATCATCAAATGTTTTGCTTGCTCTATCTACAAAAGGTATAATCATACTGTTTTTAATTTCATCTTCTGAGACCGGAGGGGTTTGTTGCCAATTGAATCCTGGTATTGCGTGCATAAGTGTTGGCATTATGACTTTTTTAACTTTCTTTTCAAATGACTTTTTGATTAAATGCCAAGCCCCAAATGCTCCAGCTATACAAGCCCAAAATAAATCACCAGAACCTTTCCCATCTACAAATAAAAAGATAATGATAGCTAATATACTTAAAGCACTAGCTGCTAATATTGCCCACATTAGTCGTTTTTTTCTTTCTTCTTCGTAAGTAGATAAAACTGGAACAACTTTTGTTTCAACAAGATTTGCATAATCCTGTTTGAATTGAGCTATTGAATACTCTTTTTCTTGTTGCTCAGGTTGAGGTGTTTCTTCCGTAGTTGTTGGAGTGTTTAAATTAGTATTTATCTCTGGGTTAGGTTGGTGAGATGTATTTAATTTAATTTTGTTGCTAAAGTCTCCATTACCACTTAGACTTGGGATGCTCATAAATAATCTCCGTTTTTAGTTAATTCTTTCGTAAAAAATAACTTCGCTAGTATCTTTTCTATATTTTTTAGTTGGTTTAGGATTTTCTTCGTAGCCAAGGGTTAATAACTCAACTAAAACTTGTCTATTGTTTAAGCCTAATGTTTTTTTGATTTCTTGTGCTTTTTCGTTGTTTGTTTTAGTAAGTTCATTAGCCATCGCACCAACGATACAGCAACCAATTCCCTG
>JAZLBN010000087.1:0-4030 GCA_045613725.1 Candidatus Gastranaerophilaceae bacterium | reverse complement strand
TTATCGATATTATTGCTGAATTCAGAAAACACTAATTTGTCATTTCTGTTATCAAATACAGTTATTCCATTTGCAAAACAAATTTCTTTGATCGCTTCACGTTTCGAACGAACTGGTATATACCCATAAACTTGAGAATTGCTAACATGATATTCTGCTTCTCGACCATTTAAAACAGCATTTAGTACTTCTCTTGCATTTTGACCTGAATACATTTCTGAATTATAAAATTTTTCTTTGTCTAGAATCCCCATGATTGTTTCACAATGTAACCCAACTAACTTACTATCTTCAAAATCCACTTTTGATATGTAATATCTTCCTAAATATATATTATTACCATTTACTTCCACTTCGGCTTCTAAACTTATACCAGGCTCAATAAATTTGCTTGCTCCAACAGGATTTAATAAATCAAATTCATTTTCTTTAGCAATTATTTGTATAAATGCAGTATCAATAGCAACTGTTCTTGATATTGGATCTGTTTCTTCATTCACTGAAAATTCAGCTAAATATTCACCATCAAATATTAGTAAAGAACCAATTAACCATGATTGTAGATATGCAAATTTGTATGGGCCCCATGATTCTACAAATTGCATTGTTATTCTTTTGCAATTTTCAATTCCTGCTTTTGAATTTATTTTATTCGATGATATATTATCTATTGGTTCGGAATATATTAAATTGTCATTTTCGCCATAATAATTTATTATAATTTTTTTTGGATAATCTATTCCAAAATCAATAGTTGTAGTGTAAAAATTTCTTGGAGAACTGAATTGCCCAATTATGTAAATACCACTGAATATACAATTTTCGTTACTATACATTGAAGACATATACGAAATATTCGGGCTCGAATCTGAAAAAGAGGAATCTAGTATTAACTCATTTAACCCTAAACACATACTTCTATTTGGTACTTGTGAACTATCGTTAAGATTATTTAAATTACCAAAATCACGATTATTAAACGCCATCCAAGATATATCTTCTTGTGCATTTCTATCTAACATATTTATTGTTACTTTTGGTCTAGTTTCCATTTGGCATTCCCAGCATACATGTATTTAATGATATTTCACAAATATCAAGGCCATTTGAATTCTTTGAAACAAAACTCGGATATGAAACCACTTCACAATCACCTAACGTTGTCTTTAGATTTTCTTTTAAGAAAAATAATAATGATACCATATTATCAAGACATTCTATTTTTTCTGAGTTAGTTGACATAGCGGATTGATAAAAAACATCAATTCGAAACTTTGTAGATAAACAATCACATATAGTTCTTCCAATTTCTATAACATTTGCAGAAACAGAAATTGATGTTTGCCTCCCATCTGTTGAACAAATCTGTATAGGTATTTTGGAATTAAAATATCTATTAACGTTTGTTATAACTTCAGAATAAATTGTGTTAAATATATTTGACATATTCCCCACCTTAGTATGTTGGATCTTTAGATATAAAATCGCACTCCAACCCTGTTACAATGCGTTCATCACCATTGACATATTCAATAACATCATGAACTTTTGCTATGTACCCAGTGAATATTGTGTCATGTGTTGGCTCACTTGTTGCAATTCTTATAACATGGAATTCTTTTCTTTCTGTCAACTTATTAAAAAGAACCCTATATTGAGACATATCCCAAAAGTTCCCAAAAGTAAGTTTGTAGTTGTGATAAACACCAAGAATCTCTCGTTTTAATCCACCATCTAGTGTTCTTTTTGCCATTTTGTCTAGAACATCTACACTTCTTTCTATTTTTACTAGCCCCATACCACACGGTATACCATCTATTGTTACATTAGCACCGTTTTTAAAGAATTGCTGTGCCATTATTCACCTGTCAGAGACACCATACTTGCCCCTACCCTTCTGTTTTCTTCGTTCAACTTCAAATTTAAAAATCTTATCATTTGTGACATGTCTCCTGCTGCTGTGATATTAATGTTGTTTGTCGGTGCTCCTGCTTCGTATAATGCTGTTTTAAATGCATCTATCATAGTATTGATAGGAGTTTCAATATTTGTTTGTCCTCTTGGCTGATCTCCTAAATATGCTAAAAACGGATCCCCGCCTCTTAATAGTGCACCTTGTGCAAGATGTGGAATGTTATATTTTTTTTGTTTCTTTAAATCTTCAAGAAAATCTATCATTTCTGGTGTATACCAATTCTTTATTTCAATACCTGTTTCTGTCGTCTTTATATTTTTTTTGTCAAAATAATCTAACCCAACAATTTCTGAGACCTTTGTTCGAATATTTTCAAACATTTGAGAAAAACTTGACACCATTGCTGCAACAAGATTCATTAAATTTTTGGAAACTTGTTTGAAAGATGCATAACTGTTGCTTTCAATATTACTTAAAAATGTATTAATAAATATGCTTTGTTTTGTTAATTCATCTGATAATTTAAAAGTGTCTTTTTCTTTGTCTTTGCCAAGTTCGTTTGTGGCTTCATCAGATGATCTTTTTATACTGTTAAAATAATCTTCAAAAATCTTTTTATTATCATTTGTGAATATTCTTAATATTGAACTTTCTATACCTAAAGTCCCAACAAATTTTTTTCTTTGTCCTTCATGTATTTTATTTAATTCTTCGACGTTTTCTTTTGTTAAATCAGCTCTTTCTTTAAGATACTCTTTTTCTTTCCCCAATTTAATTTGTTTGTTGCGCTCTTCCATAGCAAGGATTTCTGCAAGTCTAGTATCATGTGGAGTTGAATAGTCTTCGGGCTTTTCTCCGGGCAAAACACCAAAATCTGGGTGGCCTTTCTTATTTACATGTATCCCTACCCAATCTGGATGTTCCTCTAATATCTTTTTTGCTCTTTTTGCCCCGTCAATCATTGCACCGGTTGCTTCAACAAGCAAATTGACGATAAATCCTGATGCAATTGATCCTAATATGCCAAACGGACTCCATTTAGCTATAAAAAAGCTATATAGCAAAGATTTTAAAATATTTAAAAGCCCAGAATTATTAGTTAACCATCTTTTGAAATTTTCTGCATTTAAAGTAGATTGTGGGTTTACTTCAAAATCGATTTTTGGTAGTTCCATTTTACCATAATTTCTATCTTTATCAAAAATACTTTTTATTTTTTTCAATTTTGGAGATTTGAAGGTATCTTTTAATCCGTCAATGAAATCATTTTCTCTATAATTTGGGAGTTTCAAAGTATCTTTTAATCCATTAACAAAGTCGCTATATTTTGAGTTGGGATTAAATACTTCTATCTTCGGCAAGGATTCTTTTAATTTTTTTGATGATTTATAAGTATCTTCAAATGATTTGCGGATAATGTCTAAAGGCGTTTTTTGTAACTTTAAAACCTCAATTTTATCAAAACTTGCCAAATCTCTGCGCAATTTAGTAAAAGTTTTGCTTAATTTTGGTGCTTGATTAGATATCTTTAAAAGATTATTTTTTATATTGTCTAATATATTGTTTTTTCTTGGTTTTTCTAATGCAAGCGATTTTAAATTTATTGGTTTGAGAAGATTAGACTGAATTTTTTTTGGTGTATAAGTTTTTAATGGTATTGTTATCGGCTCAACAAATCCAGAGTTTG
Source organism: Candidatus Gastranaerophilaceae bacterium (assembly GCA_045613725.1). Classification (GTDB taxonomy): domain Bacteria; phylum Cyanobacteriota; class Vampirovibrionia; order Gastranaerophilales; family Gastranaerophilaceae; genus Zag111. Next base: position 428 of record JAZLBN010000087.1, on the reverse strand, counting down.
GCAATGCTGGAATTGCTACCTTCGTGTCTTCTTTAATTAAACCTTCAAAATCTTTGACTGTAGATTTAGCTTCTTTGACATTGGAAACTAGTTTTGCATTTCCACCGGTGAAGAAATTGATAAAATCTACAATCCGCTGTGATAACCAAAGAATACCTTCTCCTAATAAACGGATCCAAGGTAGAATAACTTGGATAATTGGTTTAAATGCATTTATTAGATTTGCTTTTATCAGAGTCAGATAATTAAATAGTTGTTGGTCTTTATTTATTAAAATACCGGTCCATTTAGCTACTTCTCTGAATCCCCGACTAATAACATTAAATACAAAAGCATTCCTCAATAAGTTAAATATCCTACGATTTACATATGACAAACTATTCGCAATACTTGAGTAAGCATCATTTTGTATTTTTGCGGAATTGACA
>JAZLBN010000086.1:0-6272 GCA_045613725.1 Candidatus Gastranaerophilaceae bacterium | reverse complement strand
GGGTTAAATATAGAAAAAAATAAAGGATTCTAAAACTAGAATCCTTTATTTGTATAAACTATTAATTATCAATTAATTACGATTAACGCAACTCATTAATATCCCAATGTACAAGACCGTCAACACGAACGTGACCATAGTAACGGTTGTTAACCATCTTCTTTGCATATCTCGTCATAATACCCTTAACTGGGGCAAAGTTGAACGGATTATACATTGTTGGAGTTAATTGCATTGGAACATATGGAGCATAGATATAACCTGTATCTAACAAGCTCTTACCCTTATGACCGATAATCATTGACCAGTGAGGTGCATATGGGTCACGATATACTTGATAACGTGAGCTTAAAGCACCAATCTTCTCAATACCCATGTTATATTGGTCTTGTTCAGCAGATGCATCAGAAACGTGGAAGTATTCGAGGTTATCGAATAAAGCAGAGATTTCTGAAGATACTACGATGAAGTTAGCACCACCACGAAGAGTAGCCTTGTGGATTTGAGCAGAGATTTGGTTAATCTTAGTCATTAACTCTTGATTCCAATCCTTTTGAGTGTAGTTAGTTGAGAATGCAGCCATTCTTCTCCAACCGTTAACATCCCAACGAGCTTGCCAAGGAGCAGCCTTTCTCAAGTCACGTAAGATTTCACGGTCAATCTCAGCAGCGATTTGCTCAGACAAGATAGCTGTCAATTCAGCTTCAGCGTCAATGTTATGGAAAGCATTAACGTCTTGTGCAAGTTCAGGAGACCAAGTAGCTCTCAATTTTCTTTCTTCAACTGCAACAGTTACAGAATCCAATTTGAAAGATACTTCACCAATTTCAGTTTCTAACTCAAGAGAATCATATTGTGCCCATGCAATCTTGAACATTGTAGCAACATCCTTACCCTTTAAAGCATCAGTAGCAACACCAATGTAACCATCAATTGTTTTACCTTGTTCACGAGCAGGTTTTGCTAAGTCAACTTCGATATACATTTTACCTTGAGCATCACAAGGATTGCTGTATTCAACAATACCCTTACCATATTTTTGAGTTACAACACGGAAAGGAACACCCTCACCAAGACGGAAAGTTGTTGCACCAGCAGCTCTTGTTGTACCGTCTTCCATTTCGATTACGCCATCAGCGATTTCCTCAGTTACAAGAACTTTCAAAGAAGCTAAGAAAGCCTCAGTATCCATTTCATTACCATCAGGACCAGTTAATTTGCTAGCATTGAAGCTTGCGAAACCATCAACTTCTAAGATAATGTTACGTACAGTACCATCAGCACTGTTAGTTTTATATTCAGACAAATCACCAGTAAAATCTGCAACGCCCATTGGAGTCATAACAACTGGTTTTGCGCCACCAACTTTAATATTTACCTTACCCTTTGAATTGTCGAACAAGAAATCGTTATAGAACAAATCATACAAAGATTTCTCGAAATATTGTACAAGTTCTGGTTTGCCATTAACAACATCATCTGGAAGATAGTAACGTGGTTCTACTTCACCATCCTTATTCTTGTTAACACGGTTATAGCCCATAAGACCCTTGTGTGAACCAGTAGCACCATCAACTGGCATACCGTTTTCATCGAAAGCGCCTTCTGACCACTCTCTCTTACTTGTTACAGGTAAGATGAAGAACAACTTACCAACTGGCAAGTTCATAGCTTGTACTGAAACGATGTCATTAGCAAGCAACTTGCTGAATACACGTCTAATGATTGGGAATACTACAGTTTCGAATGAACCACTGTTATCAGAAGCAGTTGCTTCATAAATCAAGTGCTTTGCTTCGTTCTCATAAAGAGTAGCAATATTCTCTTTAATATTACCTTCAAGACCGTCTACGAAACCAAGGCTTTCCCAACGATTTTGAATGTCTTCACGTATTTTCTTCTGTGCGTTAAGTTCGATATGACCAACTTGTCCGCTAGTTAAAAATTCTCTCATTATATTTAATTTTTTTTTATTTAATTTTTATTTACTTACACAATCTATGCATTAAATCTAATGAATCCAACAAATCTTTAGATTGATATATTTGTGTTTCATTAATCATTTTTGAGCTATTTGCAGTGAATTGTTTATCTTCGTCAATTGACATTTTATTATTTTTCTTTAATTCACGTGAAATAGATTCATAAAGGTTTTTAGATTGTTCAATTGTTTTTGCTTCTGTTCCGAAGCGAGCTATAATTTCTTTCTTCTCATCTTTTGTTGTTGAGTTTTCAGAAATCAATTTAATAATTTGACCTAAATTAACGTTAGTAACAGCAGCTTCTTGAAGAACGCTCTTAAATTTACCCAAAGCAGATTTTAATTCTTCATTTTCCTTTAAAATCTTTTCAACTTTAGCCATCATTTTGCTTTCATTAGTTGAATAACGTGGGTCAGCAGTTCCTTTAGTTTTAACGCCACCAACGCTAGAGTTACGTGCTTTTCTACCATTAGAGTTTGGCACATGTGATTTAGATGTGCTATTTTGTTGTACAAATCCACCAACATTTGTTGCTTCATCTACAACAATTTCTTCACCTTCCTCTTCGTTTACTTTTTTCTCAAATGGTTTAGAATTGCCTTTTCCAACCCAAGGTTTTGACTTTCCTTTTGGTACACCAGCATCCCAGTCGTTAACATTTTTTCCAGGCTCTTCTGTGCTTGGAGTTGTCATAACATCTTTTTTCTGGTAATTATCGGTATAACCAACATGTGAGTCATATTCGTTTAATACGATTTCAAAAATTCTTGATTCATTCATATTGTTATCTTCAAAATTTAAATCACCGTCAGCATCCCCACCAAAATCTAAGTCATTTGAGTTGTCAAATGAGCTTAAATCTATAAGATATTCAGCACCAGTTTCATTATCTTTTAATTCCACCTTCTTGGTGTCATTATCAACGTTTACTAGAACTTGGTCATCGTCCTTTAGTAACTTGTAAACTTTTACGATTTCATCGTCATCCGCTTGCGAGAAGTCATACTCATCATCTGAAATTTTATACTTATCAAATTCAGCCCATTCGTCACCTTCTGATTCATCGGCACTAGAAACATCCTCATCGTCAGATACTTCTTCAGTATCATCTTCTACTGTTTCAGATTCTTCACCTTCATCACTTTCTTCACCTTCGGCATCAACATCAGTTTCTACATCTGCATCAGCTTCAGTCTCTGTTTCAGCTTCATTTGACTCTTCAGATGTGGCATCATCCACTTCTTCTACTTCGTATTCATCTTCATCGCCTTCTTCTTCATTAAGAATTTGATTATATGTTTCTCTAACTGCTTCGTTCAATAAATCCCTAACAGCGTTCGAAGTATTTTCTTTTAAAGAATTAGCAAGAGTTTCGTAATCTAATAAAGATTCTTTAACAAATTTGCTTCTTATTTCTTTCATTTTCAAATGAATTTACATTATTATTTTATTAATAAATATATTATTATTTGAAAAAATTAATTATCTATACAATAAAAAAAAATTTTTTTATGTTTTTTTTTATTATTTTTCTAAAATATTTTTTATTTTGTTAATTTTTTCATTAATTGTTCCTTTTTCTTTATATTCTTTTGATTCTAAATATGGTTGTAATTCTTCTCTGCTAGAGCCAATATAGGCATTTGGAGTTGATGGCGATTCTACAATATCCCAACAGATTAATTCGAAATCATCACCAACTATATATTGTCCTAATTTTTGTTCAACAGAACCAACACCTCTTGATGAAACGCCAATCTTATAACCGTTTAATAATAGATTAGCAACAGTATCACCGAGAGAGGAACAAATGCCTTGTTCAACGAATCCCTTTGTTATATTCAATTCCATTTGACCAACAAGAGTTCGTCCTTCCCAATGTAATTCAATAATATTGTGTGAAATACGTCCCAAATCAATGGTGGACTCCGCTGGATGATTGCATTCCCCTAATGCTCTTTTTTCAGCAATTCTTTGTTGATATACTTCAACTTGTTTTTTCAATACAGATTCGGGATAAATTCTACCATTTGCATTCTTTATGCCATATTTTTGAAAAACAGCATGAACAACAAATGGATAAGGGCAATGCCAACCATCAACACTATTAATTGATTCTCTTAGTTGTTTATTTTTACCTTCCGTCATCGAAATATAACCATCATTCTCAATTAATAATCCAGTGCCGACTTTACCTTTTTTTATTTCAAATAATTCAGATTTATTCATATAACCTATTTTAAATATAAATATTAACTAAGTTTGATTAATTTAACACCATTTTTATTTCCAAAACAAACTTTAAATTTATTGTTTTTATTGTTTTGTTGAATGTTATTTTGAATCTGATATGGTTGGAGCATTTCAATCCTATTTTCTTTTAAATTCCCATTAGTATCAAAAAATAAATCATTCAAAATCTCTTCGTTTATTATTCCAATTTTATTTTGTATTAAATTAATAACTTCAGTTGTTATTTCAATATTAAACTGTTCTTTAATTTTATTAATAATGTTATACATATCAATATTTTATAAAAATAAATATTGTATAAACCATAAAAAAAACAAAGAGCAAACCATTATTTGCTCTTTGTCAACTCAAAAGTATTATCTGTTAAACTATCAACAAAATTGTCAATTAAATTTTGGAATGTGTTTTTTATACTATTCCCCATATCTTTTAGTTGTATTATGTTATTTTTTTGTTTAACATAAAACTCAAATGTAAAATAATTTTTTTTATTTTCCCTTAATGAAGCTGTTTTTAAATCAAAATCACAAACAAATTTATTCTCAAAATACGGTGATGCTACGATTGCACATTTTAATTGAGACCTGAATTTAGAAAATATGGTGTTTATAATGTTATAATACTCACCATTAAACTTAGGCGTTATCCAACTACTACCACAAACATAAATAACTTGAGGTAAATTTTTGTTAACAGCGCCATATTTTAAATTAATTTTATCATTAAAATTTAAACAATATTCTTTATTCAACCTTTCCATTAATTAATAATCTTTATATAGAAAATATATAAAATTATTTCATAAAATCAACATGTTGAAAACAAAATTTTTATTAAAACCCTTGATTTATCATAGCATCAACTAACTTATATAACCTTAATAGTTGTTTCTTTGCATCGTCAGTTCTTTCATTTTTTAATGCATATAATATATTTGATATTCTACCTCTTACATCATATAAGTCTACACTATTTTTTAATGGTTGTGTAACGCCATTACTATTTTTATTGTCATCATATGGGTTGTTGTATTTATGATATTTTACATAATCTTCTTTTAATACATTAATTAGTGCATTTTTTACAATATTATGTATATCATTTTCAGTTAATGTTATTTGTTTTTTCATAGTTTTAACTTTTTAATACATCCCTTATTTCTAACAAATTAGCAATATCTAACACTAAAGTTCCTTCACAAAATACCTTTGAATTTATTTGTTCTTTAATTGCCTCTAAACCAATTTTGTCATCATCATTTGACTCGCTAATCAATTTATCAATAATATTCAAACATTCGTTTTTAAGACCATTAAATAACTTTTCCTTTTTTTCAACGTTATTCTTAGATTTACAATCAATTATCTCTTTAACAAAATCTTTTTCTTCCTCATTTAACAATGATGAATATTTTGAATCAAAGTTTTCAATCAAGTCAAAAGTATTCGTCTTTGTTTCATTTATACTGTTAACATTAGCAGTAACATAATTAATTATACCGTCAATGTTTTCAGTTATATTAGCTAAATTTGTTAATTTTTTTTCGTTTTTAAAAAGGAAATCACAATTATTGAAAAACTTAAGTTTATCTTCTGAAATAACAGTTGAAGGTTTTATATCATATTTTTTTATAATTCTGTTCAATTTTTCATTTGACTCAGATATACTTTTTTTGTCTATTGAACCAATAACCAATTTTAATGATTCATTAATATAATCACGACAATCCATATTAGAATTATATGATTCTAATGCTTTGTAAAACTGAAACTGTTTCTTTAAATTATTATCTTCTTTTATTGTTGTTATGAATTCTTTAACCGCATTTTTATTAGACTTAAATAATTTTGGTAATGCATCTTCAAAAATATAATTAGACATTCCAAAATTAACACATTCATATGTTAATTCACAATCATTTTTATATAAATCAACAGTATCACAAGCCTTTTTCAAAAAATCTTTGTATTCTTCAAAATTTTTATTTTCTAGTGATTCCTTTGCCTTGTTCATATAGTCTTCCCATTGGCAAATATG
>JAZLBN010000085.1:0-10090 GCA_045613725.1 Candidatus Gastranaerophilaceae bacterium | reverse complement strand
TAAGATTAATTAAAGCTCCTGTAACTACAGGTAATCAAATTGAAGATAGTATTAATGCCAAAAAAGTTTATGATGAAGTAAATAATATCATTAAAGAACATTCAAGTTTTGGTGCAGGTTTTAAAGATTTAAAGGATTATTTAAAAGGTGATGTTACAGATTCAGAATTAAAATACATAGATGGTATATTAGCTCAGAATGAAGCTCTAGATGGTGCAGAAAAAGCCAAAGCTGTACAATCATTGGTTCGTGATGCTGTTGAAGGTGGTGGAACTGATGTTGAGTATCTTAAACAGGCGATTAGTGGTATAAAATCTCCAGATGATAGAAAAAATCTTGAGGCTGAATTAAAGGCATATTGTGAATCTAAAGGTATCCAGCCAAAAGTTGAAGGTCAAGGTTATTTACAAGCTATATTATATGATGAGTGTGATACTTTCTTAGGAGTTTCAACTGATCATAATGAAATTCGTAAATTTAACGAGCAATTAATCAAGCAAGGTGCTTATACTCCTGAAGAAGCTGAAAAATTAAGAGCAGAAGGAGCTGTAATTCAAATGCTTGAAGGTGATTATGCAAATATTGAAACAGCTATTAGTACAATTAATGATAAATCTACATTATCTAATGTTAATAGAATATTGGCAAATGAAAATCATGGTAGCTTGACTGGATTTTTAAATTCAAATGTAAAAGATCAAACAAATCAAGATATGTTATGGGCTGATTTGGGTAGTCGTAATTTGATTACTAAAGAAAAAGCAACTGAAGTTGCAACAAGATTAGTTCAAAATTCTGATTTTAATGTAAGAGCAAAAGGTTTGAGTGCTGTCAGATCTGGTGAAGTCGCAACAGCTGTGGATAACAATTTAAAAGCAGATGGTTCATCATTAGAAGAAGTCATGACAAAGTTTAATGATGATAAGGCTGGATACAAAGAAAAAGCTATTGTTTGGGATGGCTTAGCTACAATTTTCGGAGATGCTGCAGAATATATTTCTGATGAATACAGAAAAAATACAGACGTATCTGATAATTTATATGTTAAATCAGATAAAATAATTGAATTATCACCTGAGAAAAAAGCGTTTTATGATAAGACTGTAAGTACATTTGAAAAAGATTTAGAACATATGAAAGCTGAATATGAAGCTGCGCTAGAATCTGACGGTGTTGTGGCAGGTGCTGTTAATGCTCTTTGTTCAAGATATAACATAGGTACAACAAGAGATGAAATCGAAGCAAGAATTGAACATGATACAGAAACTTTACGTTTATTAAATTTAGCAAAAGATGGTAAATTGGCAAAAATAGTTGATGGAAAAACTGTTTCAGTATCCTTTGAAGAGATATTTAGTGAGCGTCAATCTGCGATTACAACAGCTAACGGACTTTCAATATCTGATATTAAAAATATTGTTACAGATAACAAGGTAACTTTGAATACTGAAAAAATGGAAAGAGTTACTAACAAAGCTCAGACAATGGCGGCAATGAGTTATGCAAATGATAATATTGCAGTTGCTTGGTCAGAATTAAATCAAGGTTTAAAATCGAATGATAGTAGAGAATTATCAACATCGATTTGTAATACTTTAGACAAATTATCAAATATGTCAGGTAAAGAATTATCATTAGAATCATATGGTTTAGAGTTAAAAAATGGGGTATTAGTTGATAAAAATGGGAAACCAGCATCTGTTACAGAATTAAAATCTATTGCATTTCAATTAAAAACAGGTTTATCTGATGTAACTACAAGTTTATACGGTGTTTCTATTCCTACAAATGCTACAGCTGAAGATGTTTCAGAACTTTTAGAGGATGGTTATGAAAATAAATTAGACGCTTTCAAAAAAGAATATAAAGATGCATTTGGTAAAGAAATGCCATCAGACATGATTGGTAGTTACAAATCAACAATTGCAACTGGAGAAATGGTTGTAAAAATTGGTGCATCTATTGGTGCGGTAATAGCGGCTCCATTCACTGGTGGTGGTAGTTTAGCAGTATTTGCATTAGGTACAACCGCATCAATGGGTATTAATGCATTAGAAAACTCAACCGATGCAAATGGTTACACTAATACAGAGTGGACTAGTGACGCTGAAAATGCATTCTGGGATGGTGCAATGGCTGCAATTGGTTACAAAGTGGGTATGAGTGCAGACAAATTTATCGGTAATGAATTTGCACAAGGTTCAAAATATGCAAAAGCTGCATCAAAATTGATGGATAAAAATAAAGCATTATTACTAAAAGCAAATCCAAATATGAATCCTGATACTTTAGCGCATGCGGCAACAAGATTAGCGAAATTAGAAGCTATTGCGGGTGAAGGCGTATCTGATGCTGCTTCATCACTTTTACAATCTAGTATTACAAATAATGGTGAAATTGATTGGGATTCATTCTGGCATGGTATGGTAATGTCAGTTGGCGGTAACGTATCAGGTCACGTTGTAGGTTCTGTAAAAACAAGAGTTATGGCTGGTCAGAATGTTGCTAATCAAGTTGCGGATCAAGTAGATAATATTTCTATTAGTCGTCGTGAAAATCAATCAAGTATGCGAGCTACTTCAAGATCTGATGTTTCATCTCAACCTTCAGTATCTTCCAATAAAAATATTATAACTTCACAAGAATGGACAAGTGCAGGTGTAAATGCAAATGGTACTGAAATTAAACTTAAACAAAATGCTGCAGGAAATGTTGTTGTAGATTTAGGAAGTGGTCGTTCAAAACTTGTAAGATTTGCAAAAGGTCAGACACGTATTGATTTGGGTCAAGATGCTAATGGTGCAAATATGATATTAACAAAATCTCCAAACGGTGAGATTAGATTATCAAAACTTGATTCAAACTCTCGTGCTAGTAGATTGGATAGCAGAGTTAATCCAGAACCTAGAAAATCTTCTCTTGATACAGATACAAAACCAAAACAAAAAACTCAAGTTGAAACAACAACTGTTTCTAATAAACAAAAATCTTCACAGCGTTATATTGATAAGCCAATTGAAAATGAAAATTTGGCAGCTTTAGCTAAAAGACGTTATCCAAATCCATCAGATGAGTTGAAAGAAAGACTTTTAGACATTGATGCTTCAATTTCAACCATTAAGGACCCATATATTCTTGAGCAAATTAATAAAATGCAGGATCTTGATGAAATTGAAAGACTTGCAGATATTATGAATGAATTGGAAGGTAATTATTCTGCATATGAAAGAGTTTTAAAATTCCAAGATGGTGATTATATTGTTAGATCAAATGCTTCAGAATTTTCATCTACAGTAAAAGAACTTGATGCAGATGGTCATAAGGCTTTTATGGATGGTCAAGATGTTACCCAATTGAACGGAAATAAGAATGTAAAAGGCTTAAGTTCAGATTTAAATGAAGAAACAAGATTATACACAATGAAAGAGTATTTGAAAGATAATAATAGACATAGTGAAGTTTCTGATTACCTTTATAACAAATACTATCTTGATAAATTAGATGTAGCACCGACAACAAAAGCAAGAATGCAAGAGATTGCAAGTACATATAATACAAGAGTATTTATAGGACAAGATACTCAGAGTGCAGAATTAATTTTAGATAAATTAGAAGATGAGTTCAAAAATTTTGAAAAAGCAAGTAATTATCAAGCAAAATTACCACCTGTAGTTGATTTTAATAGAATTAAACAGTCATACTTTAAAAGAGTTGCTGGTTCAGCTTTATCAGAATCTCGTACCGGCTCGGTTGCATTCTCTCGTATGGATACCAGAGAATTGGAAGAATCATTAAGACATGAGTTAATCCACTCAAACGATATATTTTTAAAAAAAGGAATTGAAATTTCAACTGAAGATTTCCCTGATATTTTTCCACAAAATACAAAAATTGATCTGAAAACAGGAGAATATATAATTGATTTGAATGAATGTAAATATGCTGATGAATTTAGAAAAGCTGGTCTTGAAGATTGGATAATTGAATATGCTCATACTGACCCAAAAGAATTTGTTGCTGTAGCTGCTGAAGGTGATATGAGTAAATATTCATTGGAATTTCAAGGTGTTCTTAAGAAAATGGGTATGCCGGATTGGGCATTTAATTTACCTGCTCCAGTTAAGACATCTGGAGTTGACGTTAGTGTAGCTCCAAATACGATCGGAAAAATTGGTGATGAGCGTATTGCAGCATCTCCATTGAGAAGATTTAAAGAAATGTTTGGTGGTTCTTCTGAAATAAATTTATCAAAAAATTATGATATTTCAGCAAGTCTAGCAAGAAGTGACTATCCAAATGATGTAATTGTTAAATCTGGTCAATATCAACGAGCTTTAGGTTCAACTGCACCATCAACAGTTAAAATTTTAGATTCTAGCGTAAATCCAAAAAATATTGCGCAACACGTTGAAAATGGTGGAGTTTGTTCTGTAAATGGAAAATTATATGTAAATAATAATGGACAAGCTGTTGAATTAAAGATGTCTCAACAAACTTTTGAACGTTTGTTCCCTGAAAAAGGTTTTGCTGCTGTAAAACAACAAGGTGTTAATAACTGTTGGTTAGTGTCATCATTAAACTCAATGGGTGATGTTGCAGAAGGAAGAATTAAGTTATACACAATGTTAGAAGAGCTTCCAAATGGTGCAATAAAAGTAAATTTACAAGGTGAAAAACCATTAATTTTCCCTAATGGAAAACCTTTGACAGGTAGAGAAATTCAACTTGGAGAAGGAGCTGCTCCTGGGGTTGAAATGATTGAACAGGCGATTCTAACAAAAACACTTAAAGGTGGTAAAGGTATTGATGTTGTTTCATCTTCTGATGTATCTGCGTTGATTGATAAGGCAAATGCTCTTGAAAGTTCACAGTTTACAGCTTTCACAATGTTACATGGTAAAGGCAAAGTTGGGCAAGTTCAAATACGTGCTAACGAAAGTGTAGATGAATACGGAGCACGATTAAAAGAATGGTTTGATAATAATTACAAATCCGGAGATTTTGTTGGCGCTAACTGGAATTATCATGCTCGCCATGTAGTTGGATATGATCCAAATACTAAAATGATAACTATTCATGATCCACATTATGATGGTGTAGATGTTCAAATGTCTGTTGATGAATTTGCTAAAAATTCTCCTTCAATGATTATTTCAAAAAATAAAGCAACTGCTCCATCTGCAGGTTTAGCAGATGTTTCATCTGCAAAAGTGAAACCTGAAGTACAACAAACACAAGTTAGAGCTGAGTCTTCTGCTCAACCAAAACGTAGAGTTGAAATAGGTGCAGAAGCACCAAAAGCTCAAAGCGTATCAGCTCAGGTTAAGGGTTCATCTGTAGAACCAAAAACTACAACTATAATGGGTTCTTGGAGAGAGGTTGCTACAACTGCAGATGGTTTACCTATTAATGCAAAAATTGTAGGTAATGATGTTATTATCTTAAAAAATGGAAAAGAGACAACAATACCTGTTTCTAATGGAGAACAGATTCCTGTTTATGAAACAAGTACTGACAGTTATTTAATCGTAAAACGTGATGGCTACAAAGTTACAATTACTACAAGTGCAACCCCTGAGTTAAATACTGCGGTTCCAGCCAAAGCTTCTTCTGCAAAATCTGCTGTTCAATCTGAGCAATCACAAGTCAGCACATCTCAAACTGCGCAAGTAAAATCACAGCCGATTGCACAACATCAAGTATCTTCATCAGTTGCATCAAAACCTCAAACTAAAGTTTTAAACTCAGGTATAGAATATGAAGTTGGTACTATAAATGGTAGACCATTAAAAGCAAAATATGTATCATTATCTGCAGATAGAGTAGCAACAGTTCAAGTAAATGGTAAATCATATAATATCAGTGCTGGTTCAAGTTTAAATGTTACTACTGGAGTAGAAATTAAATGTGATAAATTTGGACGAGTTTCTGTTGTTAATAGTCAAGTTCAACCTCAAGTTCGTTCATCTTCAAATGAATCATTACGTAGACAGAGAACAGCTACTGGTCAAAGTTTAGAGGATGTTCGTAGAAATAATAAATCATCAGTAAAACCTCAGCAAGCTACAAGTTCAGAACCACAAGTTCAAGTAAAACCTGAACTTCAAGTTGATGTTAATGTCGATTCACAATCTGTTGCAACTCCGGTACAACCACAAGCTCATATGTTAGCTTCAGGTGAAAAAGAAGTTGGTGTTATAAATGGTAAATCAATCAAAGCAAGATTGATAGCACGATCTTCAAATGGTGTTGCTACAGTTGAAGTTGGTGGTAAACAATATGATATTAAAGCTAATGAAAAAATACAAATTGCTTCTGGTATTGAACTAGAATGTGATAACAGAGGTTTGGTAAAAATTATCAATACTCAAGATTCTGCTGAAATCATTCAATCAACACCACATGCTACATTAAGTGGTTCTTCTCGTAAATCTTCGGTTGTCGATAACTCTATAGAAGGAATGGAAGAAGATGTTGTATTCGGTATGGAAGATATTGATATAGAGCAAGATGATGAAGATTCTTATGTTGGGAATATGTTTAAGGCTAAACTATCGAAATCTACTCCAGCATCACAATCTAATAATGTAAAATATACTTTAACCACAGATATACATACTCCACTTCCTGAGCAACGTTACAACGCACCAATTCCTGTAGGATTTGAATCTTTTAACACCGTAAAAGATTGGCTTACTGGAGAGGAAAGAACTGTTATCAAAAATGCTCTAGGGGTTAAAATGGTTGAGTATAACGGTTCTTGGGTTCTTGTTTTATAATTTATAATTTAGGTTGTTTACAATTTACGAAACACCTGAAATCTTAATTTTTCATTAACATTTCATTATTAATATCCATATTTATGTTACACTTTGTGTAATAAGATAAACTTGGAGAGGTATATTAATAATGATAAAAACGCTGTTAAAGCTATTGGGTGATCCTAATGAGAAAAAAGTAAAAGCAATAATGGGTATAGTTGAACATATCAATGCTTTGGAACCTGAATTTGCTGCAATGACAGATGAGCAATTAAAGGCGAAGACACAAGAATTCAAAGCTATATTAGCAAAACGTCCAACTTCTAAGAATTTTAAAGAAGATTTGAAATTAGAAAAAGAAGCGTTAGATAAATTATTGCCAGAGGCTTTTGCTACTGTGAGGGAGGCTGGTAAACGTGTTTTAAATATGCGTCATTTTGATGTGCAGTTGATAGGTGGTTATTTCTTACATAATGGTCATATTGCAGAAATGAGAACTGGTGAAGGTAAAACATTAGTTGCAACATTGCCTGCATATTTAAATGCGTTAACAGGTAAAGGTGTTCACGTTGTTACGGTGAACGATTATCTTGCTAAACGTGACAGTGAATGGATGGGTAAGATTTATAAGTTTTTGGGCTTAACTGTTGGTGTTGTTTTGTCTAACGGTGAAGGTGCAAGAGATTTTGAAGTCAAACGTGATGCATATAGATGTGATATTACGTATGGTACAAATAATGAATTTGGTTTCGATTATTTGAGAGATAATATGGCTGGCGGTGTTGAAATGCTTGTTCAAAGACCGTTTAATTACGCAATTATTGACGAAGTTGATAGTATTTTGATTGACGAAGCTAGAACACCATTGATTATTAGTGGTCGCTTAGCTCAATCAGCACAGACTTATCAATTGATGGCAGTTATAGCTCCTCAGTTAGAGAAAGATGTTGATTATACAGTTGATGAGAAGAATAAAAACGTAATTTTAACTGAAGACGGTATTGATAAGGCTCAAGAATTGATAGGCGTGAAAGATTTATTTGATATTCAAACACAGTATGCACATCATCTTTTACAAGCGTTAAAGGCTAAAGAATTATTTGTAAAAGATACAGACTATGTTGTAAGAAATGGCGAAGTCATGATTGTTGATGAGTTTACTGGCAGATTGATGGAAGGTAGACGTTGGTCTGATGGTTTGCATCAAGCTGTTGAGGCAAAAGAGGGTGTTCCTATTCAGGATGAAACTCAAACTTTAGCAAGTATTACATATCAAAATTTATTTAGATTATACCCAAAACTTTCAGGTATGACAGGTACAGCTATGACTGAAGAGGCAGAATTTGGTAAGATTTATAATCTTGAAGTTACTGCTATCCCGACAAATAAACCTGATATTCGAGTAAATAATCCTGATGTGATTTATAGAACAGAGGTTCAAAAGTACTTGTCGGTTGTAGATGATATTATTACTCAACACAAATTAGGTAGACCAGTATTGGTAGGTACTATAAGTATAGAAAAATCCGAATACGTTTCAGCATTATTGAAACAACGAGGAATAAGGCATAATGTTTTAAACGCAAAACATCATGAAAAGGAAGCATATATTATTGCTCAAGCGGGTCGTTTGGGTGCTGTTACGATTGCGACGAACATGGCTGGACGTGGTACAGATATTTTATTAGGTGGTAATGCGGAATATCTTGCTAAAAATGAATTAGATGAGCAAGGTATTACTGAAGAACATCCGGATTATGAAAGATTAAAAGAGGAAGCGTTAGCTTCCGCAAGAGCTACAACTGAGTACGAGCATGGAAAAGTTGTTGAAGTTGGCGGTTTGCATGTTATAGGTACAGAGCGTCATGAATCTCGTCGTATAGATAATCAATTGAGAGGTAGAGCAGCTCGCCAAGGTGATCCTGGTTCAACTAGATTTTTCTTATCTTTAGAAGATAACTTAATGAGAATATTTGCAGGTGAAAAAATTTCTCAACTAATGACATTGATGAATGTTCCTGAGAACATGGCAATTGATTCACCATTAATCACAAAACAGATTGAATCTGCGCAGAAAAAAGTTGAAACATTCCATTTTGACATGAGAAAATCTGTTCTGGAATATGATGATGTAATGAATATTCAACGTGAAAAATTCTATCGTCAAAGAAGAAGAGTTTTATCAGGTGAAGGTTTACAAGACGATATATATTACATGATTGAGCGTGAAATTGATAGACTTATGAAAAGTTATATTGCGCCTGAACAAAAAGTTGAAGAATATGTTTATGAAGATTTAGAAGCAATGATTAGAGAATTACACTCAATTGTTCCTCAATTATCAACATTTGAAGTTTCTGATATTCAGAATATGCGTTTTGAGCCAATGTATAATAAAATAAAAGATTTTACTATCGAAGCATATCGTGCGCATGAAGTTGAAATTATAAATTTCTATAATCAAGTTATTCAAGATTACGGTGCGGATTATGATTTACAACAACCATTTGTTTCTCAAAACGTAGTTAGACAACTTGAAAAAGATGTGTTATTAAAAGTTGTTGATAATAAATGGATTGATCATTTGCATAATATAGACATGCTAAGAGAAGGAATTGGATTAAGAGCATACGGTCAAAAAGATCCACTGATTGAATATAAAAAAGAAGCATATGACTTGTTTAATAAAATGATGTATGAAATCCAAAGTGAAACAGTAAAACATTTATTTAGAACAAAATTTGGAATTCAAGTTGTGAATGAAGCTTCAGAAGAGCATGACTTTGATGACTCCGATTTTGAATAATAAAAAGCATGCTAAATTTTGAGTAAATAATATTGTTAATAAAAAAGATATTTGAAACATTTCAAATATCTTTTTTATTATATGCTCTAAAACCTTATCCAGATGAGTGATTTACAAGTTTAAAAAAAATTTTTAAAAAAATTAAAAAAAATACTTGATTTTTATTTTTTTTTATTTTAAACTGAAAGACGTGCACATTGCACATCGAATTTTGAAAATATAAATAGCAAAAATTTTTAAAATTTATTAAAAAAAACTACTTGACAATAAAAATTGAAGTAGTAAGATAAGGGAACCGAGATAAATCTTCGGTTGAATAAATACCCCGATAGCCAAGCAACATATTATATGGTTGTAGTAGCGTTGGCGGTGACTAATAAACAGAGTCGAACATTGAAAACAGAATAGCTGAAAACGAGTGTGAGCAATATGAGAATATTGTGAAACATAAAAACTTGTTAATTTCGAAAAATGATTCAAGACAAGAACGAAACGCAAACAAAGTTAGCGTTAAAAAAACGAA
>JAZLBN010000084.1:0-16607 GCA_045613725.1 Candidatus Gastranaerophilaceae bacterium | reverse complement strand
ACGCTTAGTCATCAACGGTAACATAGCTGCAAATAGCACGCCCACAACAACTAGTACTATTAATAGTTCTGTAAGTGAGAAACCTCTCTTGAATATATTAAATTTCATCCTCATCAAACTCCAAATACTATAACTTATACTATTAATTATAACACACTTAATACAACAATTCAACATAAAAAATACAATTCTAATATTTTTTAAAATAAACACATTATTCAATAACAAAACTTTACAACACAAGAAATTTGACGTGATAAAATTTACTTATGAATACTAAAAAAATAAAATGGGCAATATGCATATTAGTAATAATGGGTAATTTTTTAGGAATGCTGGATTCAGCATCAGTAAACCTTGCTCTTTACCCAATCGCAAAAGATCTTAATATAACTTTAACTCAAGTACAATGGGTTGTTATTGCTTATATGTTAGTACTAACCGTATTTCTACCATTTTTCGGGAAAATCGGAGACAGATTTCCAAAGAACAAAGTTTTTAGTATCGGATTTTTAATATTTGCACTTGGAGCATTTTTAAACTATACAGCAAATAATTTTTATTTATTATTAACATACAGATGCATAGAAGCAACAGGTGCATCGATTATGGCAGCAAACAGCATGGCTGCAATCGCTACTGTTTTTAAAGGTAAAGAAAGAGGTCAAGCCTTGGGATTAAATGCTTGTCTTGTTGCGGTTGGGGGGTTAAGTGGGCCTGCTATCGGCGGACTACTAATAAATACCTTCAGCTGGCATACTATCTTTTTACCAGCTGTTCCAATTGCAATAATTGGTGCAATATTATCTTACAAATTATTACCATCCTACACTCCAGAAATAAAACATTTTAAATTTGATTACAAAGGATTTATATATTTTACCATTGCTCTTTTTGCGCTATTACTAGCAATTTCTCAAGGCCACACATGGGGATGGAAATCTATTAACATAGTTTCTCTCGGTGTAATAACACTAATCTTTGGTGGGCTGTTTTATCTAAGAGATAGAAAAATAAACTACCCCTTAATAGATTTTAATATGTTCAAAATCAAGACTTTTACTTTTGGAAATATAGCCGTTATGACATCATATATTTGCATGTTTACTAATGCAGTTCTTCTACCATTTTTCCTACAAGAAATTATCAAATATAATGCATTCATAACCGGATTATTAATCCTTCCATATGCAATTGCATCATCTACGATAGCACCTTTTGCAGGTAGTTATTCCGGAAAACACGGAAGTAGACTATTAACAATAATAGGTCCGATTGTTTATGTAATAGCATTAATAATTTTCACAACCTTTGACACCCAAACTCCAATGTGGAAAATAATTTTAGCATCGTTAATAATGGGAGTCGGAAACGGTTGTTTCCAATCACCTTCTAATAACGCAATTATGACAAGCGTACAAAAAAATGAATTAGGAATTGCTAGCGGAATTTTAGGATTATCCAGAAATTTAGGAAATATCTTAGGTGTAGCAATAACTATTACCTTATTTGATAGTTTTAAAAATAATTTTATTTCTGCTGGAAAAACATACCAAGATGCATTTCTTGATTCTTATCATCTTACAATGGGAATCGGAATAATCTTTGGAATAATTTGTCTTACTTGTGCAACTATTGCTTATACTCCTGCGAAAAAGAATCAAAACTAGCAAAAAATATTATTACGAGTTTTATATCTCCAATAAGGAGAAATTATTAACATGACTATACATTTTGATGCAAAATTAGCTCGTAGAAACCCGTCTCAATATTTGGATTCATTTACTAGTTTTATAACAAGAACAATCTCAAGAAAACAAGAAGTTAATCCAAAAACTTTCAGTTATACCCTACATGAGATTAAAGATGTTTTTGAATTACAAGGCGAAAAACAAGTATTTAATAAAAAAGCAAAAAGACTTGCTGAAACTCTCGTATCTACTAAAAATAACAACCTTGCAGGAATCGTTTATAGCATCTTGATCAAATTAAACCAAGATGACATGCGTGCGGTAGAAACATTTGCAACAAACGCATTTATTATTGCAAAAAGACTTCACGACCCTATTCACATTATGGCAAGAGCTAATGATTTAAAACAAATCTATAAAGTCACCGCTCCAAATAAAGAAAAACTTGTAAATGTGTTGTACGAAGAAAAAAGAGCATTATCAGATATTTGCAAAAACTATGACACTATAAAAAACAGATACAAAACACTGTCAAGAGAACTTCAACCTAAAGAAGCTTATATGGGAATGCTAAACGGAATAAGAGTAGAAATTGCCCAAGCATTAAAAGATTCTGACCCAAAACTAGCAAGGCAAGAATTACTTAAAGCTCAAGAATATTTTGGAAATATTGATAGCGGTAAATATTCTAAAAAAATTGCACTCCTTCTAAAAGAAATCGACAAAATATCTGCTTAAAATTCCCTATTGAAATCTAAAAATGTCTGAATTAAAATTAAAGTGTAACAATTACACTAAACAAAAAATAAGACTGGTAGGATATGTATGGCAAATAATGAAAATATTAGAAATATAGCAATTATCGCTCACGTTGACCACGGAAAAACAACCCTTGTTGACTGTTTATTAAAGCAAGCAGGTGCTTTTCGTAATAATCAACATGTAGAAGAACGAGTATTGGATAGTAACGATTTAGAAAGAGAAAGAGGTATTACAATCCTTTCTAAAAACATTTCTATTGACTATAACGGAACAAAAATAAATGTTGTAGATACTCCAGGCCACGCAGACTTTGGTGGCGAAGTAGAACGAGTATTGGGAATGGTTGATGGTGCACTTCTTATTGTTGATGCTGCAGAAGGTCCAATGCCTCAAACTCGTTTCGTTTTATCAAAAGCTTTAGAATTAGGACTAAAAATTATTGTTGTAATTAACAAAATTGATAAACCTGCAGCAGAACCTTTAACAGCTTTAGATAAAGTATTTGACCTGTTTACAGAATTAACTGATAGAGAAGATTTAATTGATTTCCCATTTATTTTCTCAAGCAGTTTAAATGGATTTGCAATCAACGACTTAGATGATGAAAGAAAAGATATGGTGCCATTGTTAGATAGCATTATAACAAACATCCAAGCACCAGTTGCAGATGAAACAAAACCTTTCCAATTTAGAGCAACAACCCTTGATTATAACGAATACGTTGGAAGAATCGTTGTTGGACGTATAGTAAACGGTACAATTAAATCTCAAGAGCAAGTTTGCGTAATTCACGCCAACGGTTCTCAAGAAAAAGGTAAAATTGTAAAATTATTTGGATTCAAAGATTTAGGCAGAGTAGAAATAGAATCTGCAACAGCAGGTGATATTGTAGGTATCGCTGGATTTTCAGATATTCAAATAGGTGAAACTATTTGTGACCCGACAAATCCAGAAGCACTACCACTAATCAAAGTTGATGAACCTACATTACAAATGAATTTCTCTGTTAACGACAGTCCATTTGCGGGTACTGAAGGAAAGTTTGTAACATCTCGCCAAATTAGAAAAAGACTTTATGACGAATTAGAAAAGAATGTAAGTTTAAGAGTTGAAGATACCGACTCAACTGATAGATTCAAAGTTTCTGGTAGAGGAGAATTACATTTAAGTATCCTTATTGAAACAATGAGACGTGAAGGTTATGAATTTGCTGTATCAAAACCTGAAGTTATTTATAAAACAATCAATGATGAACTTTGCGAACCATATGAAAATTTAATCATTGATGTTCCAGAAGAGTACGCAGGTGGAGCTATTGAAAGACTTTCTAGCCGAAAAGCTGAAATGAAAGACATGCAAACAGCTAAGGGTAGAACAACTTTAACATTCCATATCCCAGCAAGAGGGCTTATCGGATTTAGAAGTGAATTTATCAGAATGACAAGAGGTGAAGGTATAATGTATCATACATTCTTACATTATAGACCTTTTGCAGGTGACATTCCAAGACAAAGAAGTGGATCAATCATCGCTCACGAATTAGGAGAAGCTATCCCATATGCATTAGCTCAATACGAAGATCGTGGTGTATTCTTTATTACTCCAAAAACTAAAGTATACAGAGGCATGATTATCGGAGAATGCAACAGACCTCAAGATATTGTTGTTAATATCTGTAAAACAAAAAGACTTACAAACATGAGAAGTTCAACTGCAGATGTTATGGTTACATTGCAAGCTCCAAAAATTCTTTCACTTGAAGAAGCTCTAGAATACATTGGAGATGAAGAATTAGTAGAAATTACTCCAGAAAATATCAGACTTAGAAAAGCTGAATTAAACAAAAAAATCTACTAGTGATAAAAAACAATTATAAAAATAAAGAAGACCGACTGAATAGTCGGTCTTCTTATTTTAGAAATATATTTACTAATCCCTTTTCTTCAATGTTGGGAACGCAATAACGTCTCTAATTGAAGGTGAATTAGTTAATAACATAATAAGTCTATCAATACCAAGACCTAAACCACCCATTGGAGGAACACCGTGTTCTAATGCACAGATATAGTCTTCATCAATAGGCATAGCCTCATCATCACCTGCAGCTTTTGCTTCCATTTGAGCTTCAAATCTAGCTCTTTGGTCGATTGGATCAGTAAGCTCAGAAAATGCGTTAGAAATTTCCCAACCATTAACACGAGTTTCAAAACGCTCTGTTAATCTTGGATTATCTCTATGAACTTTTGCAAGTGGAGATATATCTCTTGGGTAATCATAAATATGAATTGGTTGAATTAAAGAACCTTCGATTTTTTCTTCGAATACTCTTTCAACAACTTGACCCCAATTATCACAATCATCAGCATCTACATGAACTGATTTAGCAGCTTCTTTAGCAGCTTCAACTGTTTCAATTGTATTAAAATCAATACCTGTAGCTTCTTCAACTGCACCTAACATAGTTTTTCTATCCCAAGGTGGAGTTAAATCAATTTCATTTTCTCCATACTGAATTTTTGTAGTACCAAGAACTTCTTGAGCAACATATGCCACAAGATTTTCAGTTAATTCCATCATATCATTGTAATCAACATACGCTTGATAAAGTTCCATCATAGTAAATTCTGGATTATGACGAGTATCAATACCTTCATTTCTGAAAGAACGGTTAATTTCAAAAATCGCTTCAGAAACACCACCAACCATCAATCTTTTTAAATATAACTCTGGAGCAATTCTCAAGAACATATCCATATCTAAAGTGTTGTGGTGAGTAATAAATGGTCTTGCATTAGCACCACCAGCTTGAGGGTGAAGCATTGGAGTTTCAACTTCCATAAACCCTTTATTAATTAAGTATTCTCTAACTTTTTGAATAATCAAACTTCTTTGTTGGAATGTCTTTTTAACATCTTCATTAACAATCATATCAACATAGCGTTGACGATATTTTGTCTCAACATCAGTTAAACCGTGGAATTTTTCAGGTAACGGCAACAATGATTTAGAAAGAATTTCTAATGATTTTGCTTTAATTGTTAATTCTCCACGTGGAGTTCTTCTAACTGACCCATAGAAACCAACAATATCACCAATATCTACAGTTTTTAGTGTTACTAAATCTTCTTCAGATAAATTTTCTTTGTGTGAAAAAATTTGAATCTTACCAGATGCATCTACTAAATCAATAAACATACCAGTATTACGATTAGCCATAACACGACCAGCAACGTGGTAATAGTCTTCAGTTTCTTCACCAACGGCTAAATCTTTGTATTTATCTTGCAAATCTTTAGCCATAATATCTTTATCATAACCATATGGGTATGGATTTAAACCTCTTTCTCTTAAGTTGTTCATTTTTTGGATACGAACATTACGAATTTGATTTTGAGAAGAAGTTGATTCTTGTGTTTTTTCAATTTGTTGAGTCATACTTTCAATCCTTTTTTTTAGTACATATGTCGCAATTCAATTGTAACATAAAAACAAAAAAGGACGAAAATCCTACAAAATTTCTATAAAAAAGAGTCAAGGCTTAAACCTTGACCCTTTTCATATCTTACAATATTGAAATTATCTAACACTTTGTCCCAAAAACCCAGCCATAGATGGTGCATTTGTTGCCAAAGTTGATTTAGGCAATTGGTTCAATTTCTCAGCTTCTTTCTCTGCTTTTTCTTGAGCGATTTGTTTTTCTGTCATTCTTTGACATACATCAGTTAACCAAATAATCAAACCTGGAACAAGTACTAATGTTGACAAGAATCCAAATGCACTATTACAAGTTTTAGCAGCTCTTAACAAGCCATTATCACCTTTGAACAATTTGTAGAAGTTTTCAATCAATTCATCTTTGCTAGAATCAGCAGCTTTTAATGCATTTTTAATTTCTAATTCTGTTGCATCTTTAAATGATTTTCCGCTGAATTTTTGAAGAATTTCATCCACTGCAGTTTTTATTGCATTATCACGAGAGAATGCTTTTTTAACATTACCGCCACTCTTTTCAATGAAATCCATAAATCCAGAAACACCACCACGATATTGATCAATGTTTGTGTACTTAGAATCTAATTGTTTACTAGATAAAACAGCATGTCTTGTATCTTTTGGATTTAAATAATCTCCAATTTTTTGGAATACATTTCTACCTTCCATATTTTTGCTATTTAATGCAAGACCTGTAACCTTTGTAAATCCATCAGAGAACAATCTAGCCAAAGCCTTTGCTCCAAATAACAATGCTGTAAATGCTGTCATATCACGTACAACAATTTCTTGGTAATCATATTTATCTTGAGCCTTCTGTAATCTTGGTGGAATACAGAAACCATATAACAATACAGGCATTGCTGTACCAGAAATTATTGGTCCATTTAATTCAAACAAATCAGATATAGCTTTTGCATTTTTACCATTAAAGAAACCTTTACCAGTTTTTTCAAGGAAACTACCCATACCAGTAAATGTTACATCTTTTTTAGAATTTTTTCCTTCAGCTTTATCACTTTGAGCAGAAGCTTGAACATCTGTATTTCCCAATGCAGGGTTACCGTTTAAGCCCATATTATACAATTTTGGAATTTGAGTATAGAACAATGCAACAGTTCCAAAGATGCCTAAATTAGTAAGCACTCTTGAACCCATTCTTCTATTAGTAAAATTCTTAACAGCATTTTCAACTTGTTCTGATGTAACACCTTCTGCTAAAACTTTTTTAGTATTACCAACAGCATCACCGAAGTAATTCTTCATCGCGTCTAACAATTCAGAAATGCTACCACTTTTAATTGTTCCATTTGAAGAAGAATAATGTACAGCTAATTCATTAACAGTTCCGCCAATTTTATTCTTCATTAATCTCATGTAATCATCTTCTACAGAACCTAAATCTGCTAATTTTGCAAGACGATCTTTTTTCTTTAAAGACTTATCAGCCTGAATTGCTTCATATTTTAATTGTTTATCAGTAAAACTTGCCGCTAATTTTTTAATTTCATCTGCTGGGATTTTTTCAGCATCAGGAACACGTCCATTAACGCCTCTTGTGATGATTTCTTCAAATACATTATTATAGAAACCTTCTTTTGAAGCTTTACCTGTAAGGAAATCATCTAAATTTTCTTTAACAAACTCAGTAAAAGGTTTTTGGAAACCGTCAAGATAATTTAATTTTACACTATTACCAGTTCCGCAATATTTATTGATTACAGCAAGCATACCCATTGGAATTAAAAACGCACTTGGACCTGTGATAACTTCACGCAACGCTTCTTTTCTTGCAAAAGCCCAGTTTAATTCTCGTTCAGGTTCACCTTTTTTATTAAGTATTACATTACCATTTTCATCTTTTTTCTCTTCACCACCACGTAGCAAACCCTTACCAACACGTGGAGCTATAAAACCTATACCATCTTGGATGATAAAAGATGCTGCATATCCACCAGCTTCAATAAAATCCATTAATGATACAATCGGATTAAATCCAGCACCTGTAAAAGTCACTGATGTTGTTGGCACTGAGTTAATTGACTGTGCTTGGGGTTGTGCATACGCTTGTTTAACTTTTACTTTTTGAGCATTGTTATTATTTGAATCTATATTTGTTATAATCGCTTTTACTGACATAATCCCTACTAATTAATATGAATCTTCTACTCAATAAAAAAACAACAATATTGTCTTTATTGCCATTTTTTTGGGTAATGTTTCAAAATATTTACAATAATTTTGCCGAATTTCAAAACAAGTGTACTTATTATACTTAATCTAAAAAAATTTATCAATAGTTAATACTACATGTATAATACAACTGTTACATTACTAAACATATTAAATTTGACAGGGTATCATATCTTAGATAAACTACAAGAATGGAAGTAAATGTAATTGGTGCTGGTTTAGCGGGTTCTGAAGCCGCATTACAACTAGCAAAACAGGGTTTTAAAGTTAATTTATATGAAATGAGACCAGTTCAAAAAACTGGAGCTCACACAACAGAAGACTGTGCAGAATTTGTTTGTTCTAATAGTTTAGGCTCATACGACATTACAAACGGTAGTGGGCTATTAAAGCATGAAATGGAGTTATTAGGTGGGGAACTTATTGAAATTGCAAAGGCATGCCAAGTTCCTGCAGGTAATGCTCTAGCTATTGATAGACACTTATTTTCTAAAACTGTCACTAAAAAAATCGAACAAAATCCTAATATAAACTTAATTAGAGAGGAAGTCACTCAAATTCCAGAAAGTCCAACAATTATTGCTTCTGGGCCTCTAACAAGTTCAAAATTTACTGATGCAATCAAAGAGTTTACAAAAAGTGAATACTTGCATTTTTTTGATGCAATCGCACCAATCGTTGAAAAAGATAGTATAAACTTTGATATTGCATTTTGGGCAAGTCGTTACGACAAAGGTGAAGCATCTTACATTAACTGCCCAATGAACAAAGAACAATATGAAAATTTTTATAACATACTAACAAATGCTCCACGAATCGAGCAACACGATTTTGAAAAAGGTGCTAAATTCTTTGAAAGTTGCCTACCAATAGAAGTTCTTGCTTCTCGTGGCGTTGATACACTCCGTTTTGGACCAATGAAACCAGTAGGGTTGATTGACCAAAGAACAGGTGAAAAGAATTATGCAGTAGTGCAACTTAGACAAGACAACTCAGCAAAAACTTTATTCAACCTTGTTGGATTCCAAACAAATCTTAAATGGGGTGCTCAAAAAGAATTACTACAAGCAATCCCTGGGTTAGAAAACGTAAACATCGTACGTTATGGAGTTATGCATAGAAACACTTTCATCAACTCCCCAACACTTCTAAACCCAACACTTCAAACCCGTGAACGTAAAGACTTATTCTTTGCTGGTCAAATTACAGGAACTGAGGGTTATACAGAATCTATCGCTTCAGGACTTCTAGCAGGTCTAAATATGGCAAGATTATTAAACAATGAGCCTTTATTAGAACTTCCACTAGATACAATGCTTGGTGCTTTAACACACTATATCACAAACCCAGAACACGATAACTTCCAACCGATAAATTCAAACTGGGGTATTGTACCACCTGTTGAGTTACCTAAAAAAGAACGTAAAAACAAAAAACTCAAAGGTGAACTAATGTCTAACAGAGCCCTCGAATCTCTGAAACAATATTTAAACAAATAGTTTTATTATTGTAATGCAAAATACTACAACACAAATAAAAAGGATTCTAACAGAATCTTTAATTATAAAATAATAAATAAAGTGGCTGGTTTGAAAATCAAACCCGCCACTAAGTTTCTATAACCTTTGTTCAAAGATTAGAACATTAAACCAGCTTCTCTAGCTGCTTCTGCTAATGCTGCAATTCTACCATGGTATAAGAAACCGCCACGGTCGAATACTACACATTCAACACCAGCTTTTTTAGCTTTTTGAGCAATAGCTTCACCAACAACTTTAGCTGCTTCGATGTTACCACCGTGAGCTAATTTTTCTTTCAAATCTTTATCATTTGAAGATGCTGAAGCTAATGTTACTTTGTTAACGTCATCGATCAATTGAGCATAGATATGTTTTGTACTTCTGTAAACAGCTAGTCTTGGGAATTCAGCTGTACCAGAAATTTTAACTCTAATTGATCTGTGTCTTTTTTGAACTAATGGTTTTCTTTCTTTTTGTTTAATCATTTTTATTTTTCCTTTCGTTACCCAAACCTTCTTGAAAAACCACTTCAAGGGTTCATATGGGCTTTGTTTTACTATTTATGCTACCTGTGCAAACCTTAACTTTGACAGGATTTTTCGATAGTCATCAAGTAAATACAATTTACTATTATCTATCCTATTTTTTACCAGCTTTACGTCTGATGTATTCGCCTTCGTATTTAACACCTTTACCTTTGTATACTTCAGGTTTACGTTTTGATCTAATTAAAGCTGCAACGTCACCAACTGCTTGTTTGTTAGAACCTGTAACAGTGATTTTTGTGTTAGCTTCAACAGAAATTGTAATACCTGCTGGTGGTTCGATTAGAACTGGGTGAGAATAACCTAAAGCCATATTTAAGTTAGAACCTTCCATATTAGCACGGTAACCTACACCAACGATTTCTAATTTCTTAGTGAAACCATCTTTAACACCAGTAACTGCGTTTGCAACTAAAGTTCTTGATAAACCGTATAAAGCACCAGCTTCACGAGTTTCAACAGCTTTAGTTAAAACGATTTGGTTGCCTTCAATAGCAACATTGATTTCTGGACGAACATTTACAACTTCAGTACCTAAAGGTCCTTTTGCTGTAAATACGTTATCTACGAAAGATACCTCAACACCTTGAGGAATTTCGATAGGTTTTTTACCAATTCTTGACATTTTAATTTCTCCTTGTGGTATATTGTGTACTTAATTCCAAACTTTTCTACCAATTATGTTTGAAATTTTTAATATATAGTTAACAATTAACTATATATTTCCGCCTGCCAAATCTAAGATTTGTTTGTTCGTTTCGCTTCCGCTACACTCACAACGGCGATGGTGTTATGTTTCGTGCACTGCACGTTTTGCTTTTCGCAAACCGTATCTAGCACTTAACATCGACTATGCTCTAGTATACGTAGCAAAGAACTTCGCCACCAACATTTTCTTTTCTTGCTTTTCTGTCTGTTAACAATCCTTTTGGAGTTGAAACAACAGCAACACCCATTCCACCTAAAACTTTTTCTAAGTTTTTAGCTTTTGAGTAGTGTCTTAAACCAGGTTTTGATACACGTTGTAATTTTGTGATAACTGGTTTGCCGTTAGCTTGGTATTTCAAAGTAATTGTAATAACTTTGAATTTACCTTCTTCTTTCACTTCGTAATCAGCAATGAAACCTTCTTCTTTTAAAAGTTTAGCTAATTGAACTTTTAATTTTGAAGCTGGAACATCAACTGTAGCGTGAGAAACTGTGTTAGCGTTTCTGATTCTTGTTAGCATATCTGCTATTGGATCTGTATTCATTAGAATTCCTCCGGACTTACTCCACAGTTATAGAGCAGTATCCTATTAACTATTACACCACTTACTGAATTAATTATTGCTTTACAAGAAAGCTTCTTTCAGCAGTCTGGAACTGTACGATTATACTATCATGGAAAACCTTTAATTACAATAGTTTTCATTTACATTTATTAATAAAACCTACTGAGAATCTTTATCATTTTGGGTATTATAATTTTTGAGCTGTTGGTCATTCATGATTTTTAAGTAATCTGGGGGTAATTGGATATTTTGCTCTAAACTAATTTTATACAAATTCAAATTACCTATCTCTTCTAAAGACATCTGAATATTGTTTTGTTCTACTCCATTTTTCATGTTTTTTTCGTCTTTTATAGATTTATTTAGAAACAAATCCTGATATTTTTTTGACAAATTTTTTATATTATCTTTTACATCTTCATAATACGCACCTGCAGGCAAATCATATAATATTTTTAGAGTAATAATATCGACTATTGATATCCAATTTTTTTCGGGATAATAACCAGATGTCATTATATTTTTACCTGTCGAATGCCCCAACCCTAACGCATGACCAAATTCGTGCAATACTAATACTAATTTCTCATTTGGAGTTAGTTTTGCACCATTATACTCATTCGAAAGTCCAATTTTCACTGTTAGTTTTTTGTATTCACCATTTTGTACATTGTCATAATAACACATTCCCCAATATTGATTAGTAACCCGTGGAAACCGAACAACAATATCCGGATTTGTAGAATCCTGTGTTATCTGGAACTTGACTTTATTACCAATTATCTTATTCCACTGAGCCAAACCCTCTTTAATAAGAGCATTATACTCCTGTTGTTGATTTTTATATAGTGGATTTGTTATAGAGGTAATATACACCGTTACAACTTTTTTATTCCATCGATGAACCCTATTTTGCTGTAATGATTCATAAACATATTCTTTTATATCAACCATATGTTAATTATACTAAAATTTTATAACTGGTCAAAATCATAAACAAAAAAAAGACCTCATAAAGAGGTCTTTTTCTGCTTATTTGGTAAATGAACTACCAGCTTGCTTTTGTTACACCAGGTAATAAACCTTGGTGAGCCATTTTTCTTAAACAAATTCTGCACAAACCGAAATCTCTATGAAAACCGTGAGGTCTACCACAGATAGAACATCTGTTGTGTAGTCTTACTGTTGGGTATTTTCCTGCAGCAGCAAGTTTTTGACGTTTAAGTTCTTTGTTAATCATCGCTTTCTTAGCCATGAATTTCTCCTTTGCTGTCCTTAATATTTACTACTTTTTGAAAGGCATTCCTAAGAGTCTTAATAACTCTCTTGCCTCTTCATCTGTTTCAGCAGTTGTGATAACTGAAACGTTCATACCCTTAACTAAATCTACTTCTTCATAAGTGATTTCAGGGAATAAAGCTTGTTCTTTCAAGCCTAATGTATAGTTTCCTCGACCGTCAAAACTTTTAGCGCTGATACCACGGAAGTCACGAATTCTTGGTAGTACAACACAGATAAGTTTTTGTAAGAAATCATACATTCTTTCGCCACGCAATGTTGCCATTGCTCCAACCGGCATACCTTCTCTCAATTTGTATGAAGCGATTGATTTTTTAGCTTTTGTAACAACAGCTTTTTGACCGGCAATTTTTGTTAATTGAGCTTCAATTGCTTCTGCAATTTTTGAGTTGTGAGAAGCTTCACCAACACCCATGTTTAAAACAACTTTAACCAATCTTGGTACTTGGTGATCATTAGTGTAGCCAAACTTTTCTTTCATAGCTGGAACTACATCTTCTTGATATTTAGTTCTTAAATTTTTTGTTACTGTCATTTTTCTTTTCCTTTACTATTGGTATTAATGTCGTAAGTGATTACACATTAAGCATCTAGCTGTTCACCGCATTTTTTACAAACGCGTACTTTTTTACCATCGATAACTTTCATTTCAACTCTTGTAGCTTTTTCACAAGCTGGGCAAATAATCATAACATTTGAAGAATCGATTGGAGCTTCAAGCTTGATTAATCCACCTTGGATACCTGCAGCAGGTTGAGGTTTTTGTGCTTTAGTTACCATATTAGCACCTTCAACAATTACTCTACCTTTTACAAGGTCAACTTTTTTTACGTTACCGATTTTTCCTTTGTCTTTACCTGCAATTACAACGACTCTGTCGCTTGTTTTTACATGTAAGCTTTTTTTATCTTTGTTTGTCATTTTTTTCTCCTGGTTTTGTCTTTCATGGTCTGACCATGATTGGTCTATTACATGGTTTGCGTCCCTTTGGGTTGGGATCCCGATTATCGGGATTATTTATTTCTAAGCTTGCATAAGCAAGCTTAAGAACTAAATAACTTCTGGTGCAAGAGAAACTATTTTCATGTAACCTTTGTCTCTTAATTCACGAGCAACAGGTCCGAAAACACGAGTACCTCTTGGGTTGCCATCTTTGTTAATGATAACAGCTGCATTTTCATCAAATCTGATTACTGAACCATCGTTACGTTTGATGTCTGCTTTTGTTCTTACAATAACAGCTTTAACAACTTCACCTTTTTTCACAGCCATATTTGGAGTCGCATCTTTTACAGAAGCTACGATTTCATCGCCAACTGCTGCAAATTTTTTATTTGAGCTACCCATAACACGGATACATAATAATTGTTTTGCACCTGTGTTATCTGCTACTTCTAGTCTTGTTTCTTGTTGTATCATTTTTCTTTCCTTTTAGTATTTTTTATTTACTACTTTCGTTGCCTCTCATTACTCTATGGTAATGTTGCAACATTTACTTATTATTTCCTAAACAATTACTATCTTGCTTTTTCAACGATTTCAGCAACTGTCCAACGTTTGCCACCTGAAATAGGTCTTGTTTCAACGATTCTTACGATATCGCCTTCACCACAAGCGTTTTGTTCATCGTGTGCTTTGTAGTTTTTATTTGATTCAATAATTTTTTTGTATTTTGGATGTGGATCATAAGAAGCTACTTTTACAACAACTGTTTTGTCCATTTTGCTACTTACTACAATTCCTTGTTTTTCTTTCTTAGGCATTTTGTACACCTTTCTCTGTTATTATTGTTTTTGCTTGAGCGATAAGTTTTTTAGTTTTAGAAATACTTGCTGTATTTTCTAATTTGTGAGTTGAAAGTTGCAATCTTGCTTCAAGTAATTGTTTCTTCCAATCAACAATAGCATTTTGTAACTCATCTACTGTTTTTTCACGCATTTCACTTAATTTCATTTTATTTTTCCTTTATCTTGACCTTACCTTATCCGACCCGAAGAATTAACTTCTTGTTAAAGCAAGAGTTGTTGTTATGCTTGTTCTCTTGGTTGTTCAACTATCTTAACTTTGATAGGTAATTTTTGTGCAGCTAATTCAAGCGCGTGCACTGCAATGTTTCTATCGAAGTAATCAAGTTCAAATAATAATCTATTTGGTTTAACAACTGCAACCCAGTATTCCACGTTACCTTTACCAGAACCCATACGAGTTTCAGCTGGTTTTGCTGTAATTGGTTTATCTGGGAATATTTTAATCCAAACGTTACCGCCACGTTTGATTTCACGAGTCATAGCACGACGTGCTGCCTCGATTTGACGGCTGGTAATCCAACCTGGCTCAACTGCTTGTAGAGCGTATTGACCGAATTCAAGTTTTGTACCTCTAGTTTCAGTACCTTTCATTCTGCCTTTCATCATTTTGCGGTATTTAGTTTTTTTAGGCTGTAACATTATATTTTGCTCCTATTAATTTTATACCTTACTAGCTTTGTGCTGTTTCAGCATTTCTGCTACGTCTTGGACGTCTTGCGCCTTTATCAGCGTTGTCCTTACCACTTTTTAATTTGATGTTTTGGTCTGCCATTTCGCCAGGCATTAAGTTGCCTTTGAAAATCCAAACTTTAACACCGATTTTACCCATGATTGTATCAGCTTCAGCGAAACCAAAATCAACATCTGCTCTTAATGTTTGGAGAGGAATTCTTCCTTCTTTAGCCCATTCAGAACGAGCGATTTCAGCACCACCCAAACGTCCAGATACCATAACTTTGATACCTTGAACACCTGAACGCATTGTTCTTTGCATAGCTTGTTTCATAGCTCTTCTGAATGCAATACGTTTTTCAAGTTGTTGAGCAATAGATTCTGCAACTAATTGTGCATCAGCATCAATTCTTGCAACTTCTACTACATTGATGATAACAGGTCTGCCGATGTAGTTTGTAACTTCTTGACGAAGCTCATCGATACCTTGACCACCACGACCAACAACTATACCAGGTTTAGCTGTTACAACTGTGATTGTTGTATTTTGTGCTTTTCTAGCGATCAAAATTCTTGAAACGCCAGCTGCATATAATTTTTTCTTAACGAATTTTCTGATTTTAGCATCTTCTGCTACAAATACTGCGTAGTCTCTAACTTTAGCAAACCAAGTGCTTGCCCAAGGTTGAATTATTCCTACTCTAAATCCGGTTGGATGTGTTTTTTGTCCCATTTTATTACTTTCCTATTTTGTTGTATCACTAACTACTAATGTAAGGTGTGATGTACGTTTCATTCTTGAATACATACGACCTTGTGCTCTTGTTCTTGCACGTTTGTATGTAACACTTTCATCAGCAAAGATTTGAGAAATCTTTAATGATTCAGGAGCTACGCCATATTGTTCACGAGCATTCGCTACTGCAGCTTTTAAGTTTTTTTCAACTACTCTTGCTGCAAAATAAGGCATAAAACGTAACATATCTTGAGCTTCAATAACAGCTTTACCTCTTACTTCGTTGATTACTCTACGAAGTTTTCTTGCTGTCATTTTTATGTCTGTTTGTCTTGCTTTTGCTTCCATTTTTTTATCCTTTTAATTTAATATAGATATCACTTTTTGAGATTCTTATCTCTTTTTCGCTTTATCTGCACCTGCGTGACCTTTAAATAATCTTGTTGGTGCAAATTCGCCCAATTTATGTCCTACCATTTGTTCTGTTACATATACTGGTACGTGAGTTTTACCATTGTGAACAGCAATTGTATGGTTTAACATATCAGGTACAATCATTGATGCTCTTGACCAAGTTTTGATAACTTTCTTTTCTGAATTTGCATTCATTTTATC
>JAZLBN010000083.1:0-13686 GCA_045613725.1 Candidatus Gastranaerophilaceae bacterium | reverse complement strand
ACAATACTTGGGGGGCCACCCCCTGGGAAGATAACTCGTTGCCAGCACCTAATTTAGAAAAAGAAGGAATAAGACAAAAAAGTCTATTCCTTCTTTTTTATTAAGTAAGTCAAACTCGTAATGTAAGTTTTATTCAAAAACTTACGATAGCAGCCGAAATGATTGTAGGATTTTAGAAATTTTTTGAGAGGCAGCATTTCGGCATACCATATCTCTAAGCCTCGCAAGCTTGGCAAGAGCTATGGCATCGTTGCCAGCACCTAATTTAGAAAAAGAAGGAATAAGACAAAAAAGTCTATTTCTTCTTTTTTTATTAAGTAAGCCCTCACCCTAACCCTCTCCCGTAAACGGGCGAGGGAATAAGTTTTTACTTTGTCTCTCACCCTAGTCCTCTCCTGTAAACGGGCGAGGGAATAATTATTCACCGTAGTCCTCAACCTAAAGGTACGCGGTCTCCCTCGACTCATAACTTAGTCGGTTTGGCAAGTGTCCCTTAATCGTGTGAGGGAACAAAACCCTCACCCTAACCCTCTCCCATAAATGGGCGAGGGCATAAGTTTTTACTTTGTCTCTCACCCTAGTCCTCTCCTGTAAACGGGCGAGGGGATAAAGTAAATGCAAATTTGATATTCTTATTCAACAAACATATTAATTATCTTGCAAAGGTAGGTAAATATGATGTATACTAAACAGTGTAAAACTTTAATAATAAGAAGAAGAGAGGGAAAATAAGATGAAAAAGAGTTCAGCATTTACTTTAGCAGAAGTGTTAATTACATTAGGTATTATTGGTGTGGTTGCAGCGATGACAATACCAAACTTGATTGCAAATACAAATGGTGCAAAGTACCGTTCAGGGTTTAAAAAAGCAATCTCAACATTATCTCAAGCTGGTTTAATGGCTCAAGCTCAATATGATTTTGATTACGCAGGTACATCAACTAGTAATGCAACTAATTGTGGTTCAGAACATCCAGAATCAAATATGACATTTTGTGCGATATTAAATGGTACATTAACAGGGCAAACTTTTAGAGGTAGAGTATCTAATATTTCAACGCAAAAAAATTCTGCAAGTGGTACAAGTGCTGTTACTTATGCGAGCTCAATTTCAAGAAAGCATGTTTTGCCAAATGATATTGGTAACTGGTTAGCATATTCATTAGCAGATGGTTCAATTGTTGCATTTACTGATACTGCTCATAATTGTGCATTAGAAGTTGGAGCTGATGTTACCAAGCAATTAGGAGGAAGTGGGTCTTTATATATGAATGGTTGTATGGGCTTTATTGATGTTAATGGTGTTACATTACCTAACAAAGAAGTTCAATGTTCTAATACTTCTTGGACTACATCTGCTGTAAATACTTCTAATTGTCATGTGAAAAATAATGCAAATGATATGACGGATATTTTCCCAATTGTATTCCATGATGCAACTGTAGAACCTGCATCTGATGCTGCAAAATACGTGTTAACATCTTCTAAATAATTTCGTTTTATTTATTTAAGTAAAAAGTCGGGCAGTTTATTTTGTCCGACTTTTTTGTAAAATTATTTATCTTTTCCTTTAATAGAAAAATTTTTTATTGTATTATTTTATTATGGATATTTTAGAGGTTAAAGAAGTCTGGAGTAGGGTAAAAGATGAATTGGAAGTCAATTTACCTGAACATATTTTTGGTACATGGATTACTCCGTTAGAAGCAGTTGATTGCGAAAATAATACTCTTGTGCTTATTTCGCCACATCAAATGGCGATTGATATTTTGCGCAAAAGTTGGACAGATAAAATTAAAGAATCTATTCGTACCGTATTGGGAGAAAATGCTACTTATTCTTTAACTTATGATCCAGATTTTGCTGAAAAATATATTAAAGCTCGTAAAAAAGAATTATCTAAACAAATTGCAGGTCAAACTGAGGAAGATAGAAAAGTTGAAGATGCAAAGTTATCTCTGGCTCAGATGCAATCTAATGCTAACCTTAATTTGAATTTGAAATTTGATAATTTTGTTGTTGGTGATAATTCAAAATTTGCATATAATGCAGCTTTTTCTGTAGCAAATAATCCAGCTAAAAAGTTTAATCCGTTATTTATTTATGGTGCTTCTGGGTTGGGGAAAACTCACTTGATGCAGGCTATTGGACATTATGTGATTTTTAACAAGCCAGAATTAAAAGTTCGATATATTCGTATGGAAGATTATTTTAACGAGTGGATGAGATGTTTTCAGTATAATGATAATTCTGGTGGTAAAAAAGCACCAACTTGTAATAATTCATTAATGCGCAAGTTTCATCAAAAGTTTCAGAATGTTGATATTTTATTAATGGATGATATTCAATTTATTGAATCAAAAATGAAAACAATGGAAGATTTCTTTTCAACATTTGAGGCTTTGTATACTAACAATAAGCAAATTGTAATTGCTTCTGATAGACTTCCTGCAGATATTCCAAAGTTAGATAATCGTTTAAGAACTCGTTTTGAAATGGGCTTAGTTGTTGATATGTTACCGCCTGATTTTGAAACTCGTGTTGAAATTGTTAAGTCTTATGCTAAAGAATTAGAAGTTGAAGCAGATAATGATGTTTTTGAATATATTGCTGAAAATTTTGTAAATAATGTTAGAGAATTAAAAGGTGCATTTAATAAAGTTAGTGCTTATGCTGAATTTTCAGGCTTGGGTGTAACTTTAGAATTAGCGCAAAAAGCTTTAAATTGTGGTGCGAAGAAAAAGGACTTAACGGTAGATAAGATTGCTCAAGTTGTTGCAGATTATTATGGTGTAACCGTAAAAGATTTGAAAAGTACAGCACGTCAGCAAAAAATCGCTCATTCAAGACATATTGCGGTTTATATGGCGCGCGAAGTTTTACAGTTAAGTTATGAGGCTATTGGTGATTTCTTTAATAAAAAACATACTACAATTATGTACTCTTATGAAATTATATGTGATAAGTTAAAAACAGATTTATCAATTCAAACTGAGATTAATGATTTAAAATCTGTATTGAAAGGTTAGTATGTACGATTATATTAAAGGACAATTTACTTATAAGATATCGAATTCTAAAGGTTGTTTTATTACTCTAGAAGCCTGTGGTGTTGGTTACAGGTTTGAAATAATGGAAAGAGATTATGTAAATCTTCCGGATTTGTGTGAAGATTTGAAAGTTTACAGTGTTCTTTTGCATAGAGAAGATAAAATGTCTTTTTGTGGCTTTTTGAAACGTGAAGATCGTGATATTTTTAATATTCTAACGTCAGTTTCTGGTGTTGGTTCTAAAATGGCATTGACTTTATTAAATTCATTTGTTGTAAGTGATTTGGTTGGATTTGTTTTAGAGGGTAATTTTAAAGAATTAACTAGAGCTAAAGGTGTTGGTCCTAAATTAGCTCAAAAAATTATTCTAGAGTTAAAAGATAAGTTAACTTCATATCAAGATTCACCTTCTTTTAGTCAAAAGAGTTGCACTGTTTGTAGTGAAATGAATCCAAATATAGATGATGCTCAGCAAGTGCTATATTCGTTAGGGTATAGTAAAGATGAAGTCTCTGGTGCTTTTTCAAAATTTGATATAAAAAATGATACTTCTGCTGAAGATATATTAAAAGAAGCTTTAAAAATTTTATCAATATAAAAAAGTCCCTTATAAAGGGACTTTTAATCTTATATTATTTGATACTTAAAAACCGATAGTGAATAGTGCGATAAGTCCAGCTAATACTAGTGCTGGGCCAAATGGTAGGTATAACCCGTTTTCAGCTTTGTTTTCTTTGAGCCCGATAACTAGTTCTCCGCAAGTAAATATGCCTATTGCAAAAAGTATAATTGTGCTTAACCAATATGCGATTTGGTGATTCAACCAACCGCTGTGTTGAGCTATCATGTAGCTAATTGTATAGATTACAAATGCTGTAAGAGAGCCAAGTGTAATCCAACTTTTTGATATTATTAGTTTTTTGATAAATATTGGTATAGTAACCAAAAGTTGTAATACTCCTGCAAGTACAAGTATTGCAAGTAGTACTTGTAGTATAGGTAAAAATGTAGTATATACTGGAGAGCAACCTAATAATGCTCCAAATACTGAACCAATTCCTGCTGCAATGTATGAATCGCCTTCTCCAAAAGCTCTTGCTCCTACTGTTACAAGTCCTAGTCTTGAAATCGCTTCAATAATTAAAAATCCAAAAATTCCAGCAGCAAGACAATATAGTATTGGGCAAGTTAAAAAGAAATCTAAATCTATTTTAGGAAGTCCGTTAGCTTTTGAGTATCCGATAAATGATATAATTGAGTATGTTACGCTGTAGATGATGCCTAGTCCAATTAATGGTAGTGTATGTGCGTCAGCAACTTTCTTTTCAAGAATATCTGTTCCTGCTATTGCGATAAATAAGCAGGTAACCACAAGAGAAAATATGTAAATAATGATTTGTGGCCAAGTTATAGGATTCATTATTGATAATCCGAAAAGCATGTCAAAAGGAGTGCAAAATCTCAAGAATAAACCAATGAACAATATTCCTGTTAGTAATTCTACTAGAGGATATTGAATACTGATTTTTTCACTACAGAATCCGCATTTGCCTCTTAAAAATAAATAAGATAATACAGGGATATTATGATACCACTTTAATGGAGTTTGGCATTTTGGACATTTTGAACCCGGGAAAACTATAGATTCTTCACTTACGGTTCTAAGTATTACAACATTCATAAAACTTCCAACTACTAACCCTATTATGAATATGAATGCTAGTACAATTATTGAAAATAACATTTTGCCTCCTTTATTCTATATGTTATTAAAATTCAAATTTATCGTTCATCTCTTTTTGTATTATGTTATACATTTTATTTAATGCTTTTTTTAAAATTCTTGATACTTGAGTTGGTGAAACATTTAATTTTTTTGCGATTTCTCGTCTAGATTCCCCTTCTATGTAATACATGCATATCGCAGTTTTATCATTATGGGGTAATTTGTTTATTGCAAACTCTATAATTTTTTTGTTTGCGTATGTGTCTTCAAAGCTCATATCTTCAGTTTGTTGTATTCTATCAAGTAAAGTTTCTCCACCATCTTGAGTGAATATATTTTGATCTAATGAAACCATATTTTTCATAAGTTCAATATTCATTATTTCTTCAACTTTATCAAAAGGTAGATTTATGTATGTTGAAATCTCTTCTATGGTTGGTATTTTTGTGTTGTTTTCAGAAAGCTCATAAATAGCTTGTTTAACTTTTGACATGTTTGCAAGAGTTTCTCTTGGAGTTTTTACCAAGTTAGCTTTATCTCTTAGGTAATGAAATATTTTCCCTTTTATCACCTTGCTCACATAGGTTTTGAAACTTCCTCTTTCTTCTGTTCTGTATGTTTCTATTGCGTTTAACACTCCAACTGCACCAACTTGAATTAAATCATCTTTTGAAATTGTGTTTGGTAATGGATAAAATGCCATTACAATTTTTTTTACGAGTTTTAATGTCTCTTGAACAAGACATAGGTACACTATGTGTTTTTTCTTAAGATCCTCTTCGTTTTTATAATCTAAGATTAGTGTTTCTAATTTTTCAAGTTCTGAGTTTTTTGTTTCTGACATTTAATCTATACTCCCATCGCTATTATAACATGGTATTAGTTTGATTTCTAAATTTTAAATTTCGTTAATAAATATTATCATGTTAGATATTTATGCTATGATTATTGTATAGATATTCAAAAGGAGTAAGAGGAATGATTACTATTAAGGACGTAGAGCACGTAGCGAAATTAGCAAGATTAGAATTAACAGAAGATGAAAAAGTTTTATATACAAAACAGTTAGGTGATGTTTTAAAATATGTTGATCAAATGAATGAAGTTGATACAACAAATGTAAAACCTATGGCGCAAGTTGTTGATTTAGTTAATGTAATGCGTGAAGATGTTCCTAATCAGGTAATTTCTAAAGAAGCTTTGATGTCAAATGCTCCTGATGAGGAAAATGGTTTCTTTAAAGTTCCTAAAATTAACTAGGAATAATATATCTGTATTTCAGGTTATTCAGTACAATAATTGATGAATAACTTGTATTTAGCATTTTTGTAAAATTTTAGAGGTAGGGATTATGACAAAATATATATTTGTAACAGGTGGTGTTGTGAGTTCTTTAGGTAAAGGAATTATTGCAGCATCTTTAGGTAGATTGTTTCGTTCAAGAGATTATTCTGTTATAATCCAAAAATTTGATCCTTATATTAATATTGACCCTGGTACAATGAGTCCATTTCAACATGGTGAAGTGTTTGTAACTGACGATGGAGCTGAAACGGATTTAGATTTAGGTCACTATGAAAGATTTACTGATACAAGTTTTGGACAAGTTAATAATGTGACTTCAGGTAAAATCTATCAAGAAGTTATAAATAAAGAACGAAGAGGAGACTATCTTGGAGCTACTGTTCAAGTTATTCCTCATATTAC
Organism: Candidatus Gastranaerophilaceae bacterium; assembly: GCA_045613725.1. Classification (GTDB taxonomy): domain Bacteria; phylum Cyanobacteriota; class Vampirovibrionia; order Gastranaerophilales; family Gastranaerophilaceae; genus Zag111. Next base: position 7,203 of record JAZLBN010000083.1, on the reverse strand, counting down.
AAACGAAATTAAATCAAAGATTGTTGCAGCTACAAAACAGTTTAAACCTGATTTTCATATTATCGAAATTGGTGGTACTATAGGCGATATTGAAAGTTTACCTTTTATTGAGGCTATTCGTCAATTTAAGTCAGAAGTAGGTATTGGTAATGCGATATCAATTCATTGTACATTATTACCTTATTTACCAACTTCAGGAGAGTTAAAAACAAAACCATCTCAGCATAGTGTTAATGTGTTGAGAAGTTATGGTATTCAGCCTGAATTGTTGGTATGTAGAACTTCAAAATCTCTTCCAAAAACTGAAAGAGAAAAATTAGCTTTATTCTGTTCAGTTCCAAAAGATGCAGTAATCGAATGCAAGGATATGAAAACTATTTATGAAGTTCCACTAGCATTAGAAGCTCAAGGAATGTGTTCTGTTGTTTTGAAAATGTTAGGTATGGAAGATAGAAAAACTGAATTAGCATCTTGGGAAGCTTTGGTAAATAAAATTAAAAATACTAAAAAAACATTAAAAGTCGGTATTGCGGGTAAATATACAAAATTATCAGATGCTTATATTTCTGTTGTAGAATCTTTAAAACATGCAGGTTATGCAAATGCGGCTTCTGTTGAAATTAAATGGATAAATTCAGAAGAATGTGTAGATATAGCTAGTTGTAAAAAACAATTAGAAGATGTAAATGCAGTTGTTGTTCCTGGAGGCTTTGGCGTCAGAGGTATCGAAGGTAAATTGAATGTTATTAGATATGCTCGTGAAAATAACTTGCCATTCTTAGGTATATGTTTAGGTATGCAGTGTGCTGTTATAGAATATGCAAGAAATGTTGTAGGTCTGAAGGGTGCAAATTCCAAAGAATTTGATGAAAATCCTGTCTATCCGGTTATTGATATTATGCTTGAACAAAAAAATGTTAAAGGTTATGGCGGAACAATGCGTTTAGGTGCTTATGATTGTCATTTAAAGAAAGGTTCTGTGGCTGAAAAAGCATATGGTTCAGAAGTAATTTCAGAGCGTCATAGACATAGATATGAAGTTAATAATGAGTATATTGAAAAAATTACTGATGCAGGCTTGGTATTTTCTGGTATGTCACCTGATGGTATGTTAGCGGAAGTTGTAGAAATTCCTGAATTAGATTGGTTCGTTGCCTGTCAATTCCATCCAGAATTTAAGTCTCGTCCAGATAGACCTCACCCATTGTTTAAAGGGTTGATCGATGCTGCGGTAATGCAATTGAGTAAATGATTACGTATCTAGAGTATAATATTTATTGTATAAAATTTTAGGGAGAGAGTTTTTATGGATAATATTGAATTGAGAAAATTTACGACTGTAAACTTTTTAAATTTCGCACTTGGATTTTTAGGATTGCAGTTTGCTTGGCAAATGAGAATTGCTCTATCAGAACCTGTAACTTCCAGTTTGGGTGCGTCTCCATTGTTATATAGTTTAATCTGGTTAGCTGGACCTTTTTCAGGAATGGTTATTCAGCCAATTATCGGGGTGTTAAGCGATAATACAAAATCCAGATTTGGTCGTAGAAGACCATATTTATTAGGTGGTGCGTTGATAACAGCTTTAGCTTTGTGGGCATTTCCTCATTCTGCGGGTTTATCAGATATGTTTGGTAACTTGTTCCATATCAATATGCCGGCATGGGGTGGATTGTTAATTGCGGCATTGTTAATATGGGTTATTGATGCTTGTATCAATATTGCTCAAGGTCCTTATCGCTCACTGGTTCCTGATGTAATGCCAAAGGAACAACATGCTCAGGCGAATTCTTATATAAGTTTAGCGATAGGTTTAGGATCTGTTATTGCAATGGTTGTTGCTCCAACTCTTAAGTTTTTCTTTAATTATCAAATGTCTATTTCTGCTCAATTTGTAATGGCGGGTTTGGCTTTTGCTCTTGCTATGTTGTGGACTTGTTTGACTATTAAGGAAAGAAGTTCTTTAAGTTTAGAATCATCTGCTGAAAAAACAGAAAAACAATCATTTTTACAATCTTTGAAAGAGTTTTTCTTATTATCACCTGAGGTTAAGAAGATTTGTGTTATGCAGTTTTTTACTTGGATTGGTATGATGTGTTTGTTAATCTATATCACTCCATTTGTAATGCATACGGTATTTGCAATTCCGGATGTTTCTGTTGAACCAATTGTCCAAAGTTTAAAAGATTCAGCTCAAAATTACGCATTGCTTTGTTTGGCGGTATTTAATTTAGTTTGTTTCTTAGTTGCAATTCCTATAGGTAATCTTGCGAATAAATATGGTAATAAAAAAGTTCATATGATATCTATGTTATCTATGATAGTAGCGTATTTAGGTTTGGCTTTATGTAAATTTAGTCCAGTTGCAGTTTTATTGTTTATGGCATTGTCTGGTATTGGTTGGGCGAGTGTGTGTGCTCTACCTTTTGCAATGTTGTCAAAATATATTAAACCAGGTACAGAGGGTTCTGTAATGGGTATATTTAATATTTTCATTGCTGGACCTCAAGTGTTTGTTTGTACTTTAGTTGGTTGGTTAATCAATTCAGCAGTAATTAATAGTAACGGTAATATTAATCACCATTATGAATACACTTTCTATGTTGGTGCTGCATGTTTAGCTGCTGCGGTTGCTGTTACTAAAATGATTAAAGAATAATAACTTTTTATAGATATTAGAAACCGATTTTATAACATACTTTAAAGGTTATAAAGTTGGTTTTTATATTATGAATCCATTTTCTATTTTATATATTTGAACGTCTTTTAGAAATTCTTCTTCAAATAGTATTGTGTCAACTGAAGTTATTATTGTTTGAGTGTTGCTATTAATTGATTTAAGTAAATAGTTTTGTCTAAGGTCATCAAGTTCTGCTAGAACATCATCGAGTAATAAGATAGGTTCTTCTCCGGTTTTGTCTGTTATTATGTCTAATTCTGATAGCTTAAGCGCTAATACGATTGTACGTTGTTGACCTTGAGATGCGAATTTTGTTGCTTCTTGATTGTTGATATAGAAAACAATATCATCTCTATGTGGGCCAACACAAGATTGGCACCTTCTAATTTCTTCGATTCTTCTCTCATCAAGTGATTCTAAAAATTTGTATTGAATATCTTCTATTGATTCGATTTCGTTATTTATTCCTAAAAAGCTACAGTCGTATTTTATTGTCAAATCTTCTGTATTGCTAATTATTTGATGTTTTTCTTTTGCAAGTTTTTCAATTTCTTTTAGGAATTTCTTGCGAATATATATGATATTACTTCCAGTTACAGATAATTGTTCGTTGTATACATCAAGGAGTGAATCATTCATTGTGCCATTTTTTGCGCAATCTTTTAGGAAGTTATTTTTTTGTATTCGTATTTTTTCATATTTTGTAAGTCTATCATCATACGCTGGATAGATTTGGCATATTGCTCTGTCTAGCCAATCTCTTCTATCTTGCGGTGTACCTCTTAGTAATAAAAGGTCTGAAGTTGAAAATAAGACAGTTTTTAAAACAGATTTAAAATCTTTTGTGGTTGATTTTACACCGTTAGTTTTTATTTCTTTTTTCTTTTCTTGAGTGTATGCATATAATAGACTAATGTTTGTGTTTATTTTTGTAACTTCAGCTTCTATCTTAAAGTATTCTCTATTGAATCGAATGAGCTCTTGAATGTTTGAAGTTCTTGGAGTTTTTAGTGTAGAAAGGAAATAAATGCTTTCCAATATGTTTGTTTTACCTTGAGCATTTTTCCCAATTATTAAAATTTTTGATTTATCAAAGTTTAGTTCAAGATTTTCGCAATTTCTATAATCTTTTAGTTGTAGTCGTTTAAGTTCCATAACTTGATTATACTTCAAACAAATGATTTTTAGTGAAATCTAGACAATGTTTGAAATTTAGTGTATAATGAGTTTATCGTATGTATTAAGAATAAGGGCTTTATAGTATGTTACCTGTTATTACAGAAGAAGTTGCGAATACCGCATTTAATGAAATTTTTGAAGATATGCCTGCTTGGCGTAAAAAGATGATACATTATATTAAGGAAGAAAATCCTGAAATAAATACAGCAATTATTGAGGCTGCTAATAAGACAAGTCTAGATCCAAAAGCTGTTGCTTTAGGTGCGTATATGACTTATTTGCTTATTGAATTGGCTTCAAAAGATAGTGATGCGATGTTAAATTATACAGAATAATGGTGGTGTAAATTATGATTATTGAAGATTTATTAAAAGAACTAAAAGATCTTGGAGGTTCCGACTTACATATTTCAAGTATGTTACCTCCTGTAGCTCGTGTGGATGGTAAATTACAAAGATTAGACCATCCAGTTTTGTCATCTGAAGATGTTGAGAATTTATTGTTCCCAATGATGTCAAATGAACAAAGAAGACACTTAGAACAAGAATGGGAATTGGACTTTTCTTATGGTGTTAAAAATGTTGGCCGTTTCAGGGTTAACTTCTATAAAGATAAAGGTTCATATGCTGCAGCGTTCCGTACAATTGCGACAACTGCTCCTCAATTAGAAGAATTAGGTATGCCACCAATTATTACAACTGTTGCTGAAAAACCTCGTGGTTTGGTTCTAGTAACTGGTCCTACTGGTTCCGGTAAATCTACAACTTTGGCAGCAATGATTGACTATATCAATAGAACAAGACCTGAACACATTTTGACAATTGAAGACCCTGTCGAATTTGTTCACACTTCTAAAGTTTCAATCATTCACCAACGTGAGTTGGGTATGGATACAAGATCTTTCGCTAATGCTCTTAAATCAGCACTTCGTGAAGACCCAGATATTATTCTAGTAGGTGAGATGCGTGACCACGAAACTATTTCATTAGCGTTGACAGCTGCAGAAACAGGTCACTTGGTGTTTGGTACCCTTCACACCTCTTCAGCTTCACAAACAATTGACCGTATTATCGACGTATTCCCAGAAGGTCAACAACAACAAATTCGTGTTCAGTTGGCTAACTCATTGGTTGCGGTATTTTCACAAACACTTCTACCAAAACGACAACCGGATGGTTCTAAAAAAGGTCGTGTAATGGCTCAAGAAATCATGGTTGTTACTCCTGCGATTGCGAACCTTATTCGTGAAGCTAAGGCAGCTCAGATTTATTCAACAATTCAGACAAGTTCTGGTTCAGGTATGCAAACTTTAGAGTCAGCGCTTGCGAATTTATATAAACAAGGGTTGGTAACATTGGATGATGCAATGTCTAAATCATCTAAACCAGCAGAGTTAAAACGATTGATTCAAGGTTAATAAATTCATATAGAGGGATCTTTCCCTCTATATGTTTTTTAAATTTAGGAGGTATTTATGGCATCAATAATTGACGCTTTTCGTGATTCTTTACATGAAGATTTTGCTGGGCTTAAAATTGTACTTTACGCAATTCCAGTTTATCTTACTGCAAACCTTTATTTACAGGGTCAAACAGGTCAATTCCAATTTTGGGCTGTTGTTGTAGGCTTTGTGTTACTGGGATTACTTACGCAGGGGATAAATAATGTCAGAATGAATAGAAAAGAAATTTTGACTTTAAATCCTGTATCGTTCGTTGTAGCTTTATTTAAAGCTATGGTTGTCGTTGTTCCAAAAATGTTGTTATACGGCTTTATTGGTAATTTGTTGGTAACTAAAATCCATATGCCACCTGAAATTCCGCATTTGTCTTTAATTTATCAAATAATTGTTTGGTCTATTATTTTTTCAATTATTTTTACATCATATTTGTCATTTGCGAAACATTTATATATTCAGGATGGTTATAATTACAAGGTAATATATGATTCTTGTATTGATGTATTGATAAGTTTAGTTCTTTATTTACCTCAAATTATAATTGCAAATATTGTTCTAATTGTTCCTCCTGCATATTTGTTCTTTGTGTTCAAATTGCCGTTTACTCACTGGGGATTTGTTGCAATATGTTGTATGATTCTTATTATTAATATTTCAATTATTGCAAATTACTTGGCTCAATCGGCTTATGAAAATATCAAAGGCAGAGATGAAGATTATAATGATAACCATGAAATTACAATTGTAGATACATCTAAATGGAAAAAATAATTTTATAAAATAGGAAAAGCGTCTGCATAGCAGGCGCTTTTTTTATTTCATTTCTCTTAGTTTTTTGAGTTGATCTCTTATTTGTGCGGCACGTTCAAAATCGAGTATTTTTGCTGCTTTGTGCATATCTTTTTCAAGTTTATCAATAAGTTTAGGTATATCTTTTTTCTCAATACCTAATTCAACCATTTCTTCGGCAACAATATCCTCGAGATCTCGGTAACTTGCAACAAGTGATAAAAGGTTGTTTTCAATTGGTTTTTTAATTGTTTGCGGAATTATTCCGTATTTTTTATTGTGTTCTATTTGTAATTTTCTACGGCGTTCAGTTTCTTTTATTGCCCTTGCCATTGATTCTGTTATTTTGTCTGCGTACATTATAACTTCTCCGCAAGAATTTCTTGCAGCTCTTCCTATTGTTTGGATAAGGCTTGTGTCTGAACGTAAAAAGCCTTCTTTATCTGCGTCCATTATTGCTACAAGTGATACTTCAGGAATATCAAGACCTTCTCTAAGTAAGTTTACTCCGATAAGTACGTCAAATTCTCCAAGTCTTAAATCTCTTAAAATTTCTACTCTTTCGATTGATTTAATTTCACTATGAAGGTATCTCACACGAATTCCTTCTTGCACAAAGTAATCTGTTAAATCTTCTGCCATACGCTTTGTGAGTGTTGTTATGAGTATTCGCTCATCTTTTTCTGTACGTTTTTTTATCTCGGTTTTTAGATCTTGAATTTGTGTATCTATTGGACGGACTGATACTTTAGGGTCAAGTAACCCTGTTGGACGTATGATTTGTTCTACAATTTGAGCGGATGTGTCACGTTCAAATTCAGCAGGTGTAGCTGAAATATAAACTTTTTGTTTTACTTTATCGAAGAATTCTTTGTTAGTTAAAGGTCGATTATCTTTTGCGCAAGGTAGTCTAAAACCATAATCGATTAAGACTTTTTTTCTGGCAGCATCACCATGACTCATTCCTTTGATTTGAGGTAGAGTTACGTGAGATTCATCGATTACTGTTAAGAAGTCATCTGGGAAATAATCTAATAAGGTTGCAGGAGCAGATCCGGCAGGTCTTCTTTCTATAATTCTTGAGTAATTTTCTATA
>JAZLBN010000082.1:0-20464 GCA_045613725.1 Candidatus Gastranaerophilaceae bacterium | reverse complement strand
GAAGCCACTAACGATAAGCTATACGAATCTGAAGACATTATTGAATACATAAAAAAGACACTCAGAAATTAAACTGAGTGCCTTTAAATTTATATAACTAAATGAATTAGTATCTATAGTGAGCGAAAGCTTTGTTAGCTTCAGCCATTTTGTGAGTATCTTCACGTTTTTTGCAAGCTGCACCTTGACCATTTGAAGCATCAATAAGTTCATTAGTCAATTTTTCAATAAATGATTTACCGCCTCTTTTCTTAGCAGATTCAATCAACCAAGAAGAAGAAAGAGCAAATCCTCTGTCAGCTTTAACTTCGATAGGAACTTGGTATGTAGAACCACCGATACGACGAGCTTTAACTTCCAATAATGGAGTAGCGTTTGTCATCGCTTTTTGGAAAACTTCGATTGGATCTTCATTAGTTCTTTCTTTAATTCTTTCCATTGTTGCATAGAAAATTTTCTCAGCTAATGATTTTTTACCACGTCTCATAATTCTGTTAATAAATTTAGAAATATCAACGCTATTGTAAACTGGATCTGCTAAAGGTATTCTTCTTGCAGGTTTAGAACGTCTAGACATTATTTCTTACCTCCTTTAGCATTTTTCTTAGCACCGTATTTAGATCTACTTTGAGCTCTGTTAGCAACACCTGCAGTATCTAAAGTACCACGAACGATGTGATAACGAACACCAGGTAAGTCTTTAACACGACCACCACGAATAAGAACTACACTGTGTTCTTGTAAGTTATGACCAATACCCGGAATATATGAAGTTACTTCAAATCCGTTAGTTAATCTAACTCTGGCAACTTTTCTAAGTGCTGAGTTTGGTTTTTTAGGGGTTGTAGTATAAACCCTTGTACATACACCACGTCTTTGAGGACAATTCATCAAAGCTGGTGACTTTGTTTTGTCTTGTAGCTTTTTACGTTCTGAACGTACAAGCTGGTTAATAGTTGGCATAATTTCTCCTTTTAATTTTACCAATTGCCCTACACTAAGTCTAATAGAGAGCTTGGGCGTCGCGTCTCTGCTTTTACTATTATACTAACCGTCAAATCCAGCACGAAAATTTCGACTAGTATCCATATATATAAAACATCAAGCATAAGTAAATGTCAACATTATATTTATATTTGAGGCATTTTTGTAAACTTATCTTACATTAAAATCAACGATTTTAGATATAAAAAAAACTCTTGGCAATCTTCCCAACAAAGAAATTAGTGACATATATAGAATCAATATCGTCATAAAAGCCTGAACAAAAGAATATTCAAAAATTACAGGTCTTGTAAATTGGAAAGTTATACTTGCAACAAGATAATTCAAAAACGGTATATAAGACAACAATTTCAACAACAAACCTAATCCAAATGCCAAACAGAAATATAGCAGTGAGATAAAAATTGATTGCATAACATTATATCTAACAAATTTAGATGGAGATTTCTTTAATAGATACATTATTACGAAACAAATCAAGCCACCCCAACCCGCAGTCACGTAGGTAAAAGCAGAAATAAATCTATCGCCAAGACTGACAGATTTACGTTTACGCATTATTGTCACCACGAACTACATCGACATAATCTGCCATTACCTGAGAATAAATCAGCCTATATTCGTCATTTTCTGGGGCCAAAGCTACAGAAGCTCTATATGATGAAATAGCTTGTTCTAAATCGCTATCTAAATAATGTGCATTACCTAATAACATAAATATTTCCGCATTATTTGGTTCAACTTGTAATGATTTTCTATACAACGCAATAGCATCAGAAACCTTACCTAAACTTGCATACAAATTAGCCAACAATACGTAAGCTGTTGAAACCTCAGGCGTAACTTCAATTGCCTTATTAAAAATTTCTATAGCAGAATCGTATTCTCTAAATTCAGTTTTAGAAATAGCATATGAAATATAAATTTTATACTTATCATCAGTCATAGATAAGGCTTTTTCATAATAAGCATATGCTTGAGCTTTATCTTTTAACAAAGTTAAAGCATTAGCAATACAAACTGCAATAAGCTCATTATCCGGATTTAAAACAAAAACCTTCTTAAACAGTTTTAACGCTGTTTCATAATCGAACAATTTAAAACAAACATTACCTAAATCCATCAAAGCATTAACATTTTCAGGGTCTAACGACAAAGCTTTTTCATAATAAGCTTTTGACTCAACATAATCTTCAACATCTTGATAAAGTAATGCAATAGCATTATATATTTCTGGATTAGATAAATTCAAATCAATAGCTCTATTATAATAAAATAAAGCCTTTGAGAAGTTTTTCCATTCAGCAAAAACATTCCCAATATTATAATAAATCAAGAAGTTCTTCGGATTAACCTCTAATGCTCTATTGTAGTATGATAAAGATTTTCTAAAATCCTTCTCATAAAACCACATTGTACCCATACCAACAAGAGCTTGAACATCATCTGGTTTTATTGCAAGCAAACTATCCAACACAGACATAACCTTGTCATAATCACGAATTTGCAAATACAACTCAGATAATTCGTGGTAATTTTCAACAATATTTGGCTCTTTTGCCATTTTAACGACTAATTCGTTAATCTTCTCATTTAAACTCATATTTTCCATGTCTTAATTGTAACTTATAAACTAAATTTTGTAAATTGATTAATACAAATTAACAATATAAACAAATAAAATACTATTCAACAAAAAAGCTCTCGGTGAATCCCGAGAGCTTTGTAAAGCTTTTATTATTTTCCCTATTGTCCTGTATAATTTGGTGCAAGATTTTTCGCGTCTGCTTTTTCCATTTGCTTGCAAGCTTCGTAATCTGCATTTGCGATTTGAAGTTGTGATTCTAAAGAATCTTTTTCTGTTTGAAGTGAATCTTGCTCTTGTTTTAATGGCTCTAGCATAGCTTCAGTCATGTTTTCATATTTTTCTTCAATCTGAACTTTCATCTGAGCTAATACTGTTTCATTATTGGTTTTCATTTGTTGAACCATATAATTGAAATTAGTAGCCATTTCATTAGTAATACCACTATTTTGTAGAGCTTCAGAATTGTTAAGACCAGCCATACCCAAACCGCCCATAAGAGCTGCAACTTGAGATTGATCTAATCCTAACTTACCGCCTACCATTAAGCCTGTCATTGAGTTTGAACTAGACGCCATCATTGTCAATGAATTCAATTCCATTTTCTTTTGCGATTCTATCATTTTGCTCATTGTTTCAACTTGGCGAGTTGCTCGTCTCAGTCTAGACTGGACGCGCATCATTCGAGATTGAAGGTCTCTGACCCTTCGTCCCGCAGCCAATTTTCCAAATGCGCCTAATAAGAAACTCATTGTAGTAAATCCTTGTGTTGTGTCCTCGTATTTATATAAAGTATTCGTTAATTCAATAATTGCCTTTTTAAGGCTATCATGTTAAGAAATGTTACAAATCGGGCTTATATTAAAGTATATACTAGACCTAAAACTGGATATATACTGCCGTATTTAAAGCATTATAGACACTTGAAAATATTATAGATTTTATGTATCATTTGAAAGAATTTAACAAGATTATACGGGGAAATTTATAGCATGTTAAAGAATTTTTTAAATCATAAGACACTAATTTTTACAATTTTAATAGCTATAGTACTAATATTTAGTCCAAAAGTTTCTGGACTACTTATGATACTTTTTGCATCATTTGTACTTGCGGCAGCATTAAATCCATTTGTAAACAAATTACAAGACAAAATTAAAAACAGAGCATTAGCGGCATCAGTTGTAGTCTTAACAGCAGTTATTGCAGTTTTTGCATTACTATTACCAATAATTGTAATGTGCTACAAAGAAATTGAACTATTCATTTCTATAATGCCACAGAAAGCTCAGAACTTATATACATTTATTACACATACCAAATTATACGGAAAAAGCATATCTGAATTAATCCCTATAGATAATTTGGCAAATGCATCAACAAATATTGCTCAAAACGTATTCAGCCAATCTTGGAATATTACAATGACAGCAGCTCAAACAATATTCATTACATTGGCTCTAACTATGTTTATTTATTACATTCTTGTTGACAAAAAATACCTTAAAGATAAATTTATAGAATTTTTCCCTCCAGATTTAAAAGAGAAAGCTAGCTTAATACTATACAATATAACATCTCGAGTGGGGAATTATGTGAGAGCTCAAGCCTTATCTATGATTACAGTGGGGATAATGGTTACTATTGAAGTTGCGCTTTTAGGAATCGAATACCCTATTTTACTTGGTTTAATTGCAGGTATTTGTGAAATAATCCCACTACTTGGGCCTGCAATTGCAATTGCAGTAATGGTTGCAATAGCATTCCCTCTTGGTTGGGTAAAAATCACATTAGCAATTATTCTATTCTTAGCAATTCAACAAATTTCAAACTACGTCATACGTCCATTTTTGTTCGGTAAATTCATGAAATTACACCCAATCAACATAATGGTTGCAATTTTTGTAGCAGAAGAATTTTTAGGAGTTTGGGGCGTAATACTATCACCAGCAATTGCCGCAACAATATGTGTTCTTGTTGATGAATTATACTTAACTCCAATTAACGAGAAAGAGTCAGGTAACGAAATTGCATAACGAAATTTATCTTTACGACAGACCAATAAAAAAAGATTATGATTACCATATGTGGTTTTATTTCCCTGGACCAAAATCTTTTGCCTTATCATCATTGGGATATCTATGGCTATATAGAGCAATTGATATGCTTGATGGAATTGATATAGAGCGAGTTTATGACGACACAAAAGCAACTCGAATTATGCGAAATAACATAGACTTGATTGGAATGTCATTTACTTTTGATATGGATTTTTTAGCAATTTTCAAATTTTTAGAATTGAACAAATTTGAATTAAAAGCTAACAACCGAAGAGAAGATGACCCTATAATTTTTGCGGGAGGACCAGTCATCACATCTAACCCAGAACCATATAAAGAAATTTTTGACTTTATGGTAATAGGAGATGGAGAGGATTTAAACTTAGAAGTCACTAAACTGTGTCATAAGTTAAAAGACAAGCCAAAATCTGAAATTTTATTAGAATTAAGTAAAATAGAAGGAATTTATGTTCCAACAATTAGCAAAACTGTCGATAAAGTTACTAAAAAACTTTCAGAATGCATCTATACTCCAATAATAAGTCCTGACGCATTTTTCCCTAACACATTTATACTCGAAGTTGAGCGTGGATGCGCAAACCGATGCGGTTTCTGCCTAGCTTCTTATATGAATTTACCAATAAGATTTGTAGATTACGATAAAATCATTAGCACAATTGAACTAGGCTTAAAGTATACAAACAAAATAGCATTATTAGGAGCGCAAATTACTGCACACCCAAGATTTAATGATGTATGTAAATATATAGAAGACAAAATTGATAACGGTGAAAAAATTGAGATGAGCGTATCTTCACTTCGAGTTGACTCTTTTATTCCTGAAATCGTTAACACATTAGTAAAAGCTGGTCAAAAGAACCTAACTCTAGCAATTGAAGCTGGAAGTGAGCGACTTAGAAGAGTTATCAACAAAAATTTAACAGAAGAACAAATTTTTAAAGCAATAAATGTTGCGAAAAAATGTGGTTTAAAAGGAATAAAATTCTATGGAATGATAGGACTTCCAACAGAGACTCAAGAAGATATTGAAGAGATTGTCAACTTATCAAAACAAATAAAAAAAGAACACAAAGGATTTGAAATATCCTTCGGATTCTCCACATTTGTACCAAAAGCAAATACTCCGTTTCAATGGTTTGGCCGAGAAGACGAAAAGACTTTAGAACAAAAAACAAATTATCTCAAAAAAGAATTACATAAATTAGGTATCCAAATCAGCGTTTCTAGCGCAAAATGGGATTATTACCAAGCTCTATTATCAAGAGGAGACTCAAATTTAACAGATTACCTTATCGAAGTTTACAAACAAGGTGGCAAACTCGGCGCATTCAAAAAAGTTGCAAAAGACATGCAAATAAATACAGCTTACTACGCACTTGAAAATTACGATTATACAAAAGAGCTACCGTGGGATGTTATAAATATCAAACCAGGAAAAGAATTCCTAATAGAAGAATCAAAAAGACTTATCAGTAATTAATTTCCAAGAGGAACATAATCTGAATAAACAAGACTTGCCCAATCTTCGAAATAATTGATTTGCGTTGCGCTACCAGTTCTTATAAATATTTTAGGCAACTTATCTGCAGGAATATCTAATGCCGCACAAATTGCTGCCTGAATAACCTCAGGATGGGTAACTATTATTATCCTATTACCAATATTTTTCGCAACAAGAGAGTCTATAACAACTTTAACTCGATTAATGAATTCTACAGAGCTTTCAGCATCTGCCATCGTCCTTTTATCTGGCTCAGATAATATTTTCGAAAGACCTTCAGGACACTTTTCCAAAATTTGAGTAAAAGTTAAACCATTCCAATTTCCACACTCTCTTGCCTTCAAATTTTCAACAACAACATAATCTTTTTTAAAAAGTTTTGATATCATCATTGCAGATTGAACAGTCCTAATAGATGGAGAGGTGTAGATAACATCATTTTTAACGCCACGAGCCTTTAAGTATTTAGTAAGATTATCCATCTCTTCAACACCTAATTCTGATAATGGAGGATAGTTTTCAGCATCAGAAAATCTTCCTTCCTCGGAATAAATAGTTGCACCATGGCATATAAATGTTATTTTACATTTTCTACGAAAATACATAAAATCACCTTGTTAACATTATAGCATACTTTTTGTTTTTGCGGTAGTATATAGAAAAAGGAGAAAGACATGAAGGGAACAGCTTTTAAATTCGGAGACGACATTTCAACAGATCATATTGCACCAGGAAGATTATACCACTTGCGCTCAAATCTTCCAGAGTTTGCAAAACACGTATTAGAAGATGCTGACGAAACTTTTGCATCAAAAATGAAAAAAGGTGATTTTGTTGTTGCTGGCTCTAACTTTGGATTAGGTTCATCTAGAGAACATGCACCATTGATAATGAAAATAGCAGGAGTAGGTGCAGTACTTGCGAAATCTTTTGCTAGAATTTTCTATAGAAACGCTATCAATATCGGATTACTTGCAATCGAATGTGATACAGATTCTATTGACGCTGGAGATGAACTAGAATTAGATATAGAAAAAGGGGTTATCACAAACCTAACTAACGGTTCAATTATTCAGATAGAACCACTTCCTCCTGTAATGATAAAATTACTTGAAGATGGTGGACTAGTTGAACACATTAAGAAAAATGGTGATTTTAAACTAACTGACTAGTAGAAAACATCACTATAATTATATTAAAATAGACATACAAAAACTTTTAAACTGTAAATAAAGGGGAGAAAACATGATTATTCAAGAACGCATGGATAGCATAAACGGCGTAATTAAAAATATTGCAGAATTTATTCAAACTAATGAAGAAATCAAAACAGACTTTAACGAATATCTAAGAACTATCGGCGCAAATACAAAAAATGGCGTACCACTACAAACTGCTTGTTTTAGCTATATTCTTGAAAGAAACCTAGGTGAAGAATTAAAAAGTATTCCTCAGTTGTATCTTGAACATACCAAAGGTCTAGATAAAGACACAAAAGACATTGTTAAAGCAATTGATGAATCAATCTCCTCAGTTTTTGAAATTAAAAAAGTCACTAAAGCTGGCTTTGAACTTTACAACATTGTAAATGAACGAAAATACGTAATAATTTCACTCATGAAAATGTCTGCATTTAGAGGATTAGGTTCAGGGGATTACATTGTTGCTAGAATCGTTAATATCAACGGCGACTATTATCTACTTGAAATTTCTGGAGTACTACCAAGTTCTAAAAAAGACGAAGCATACAGATTTGCTGTTGCAAAAATTATCCAAAACCCAGAATTAGTATATCTTGATAATCCTGAAAAACAAAAAGAAGTAGAAGATGATGTAGAAGAAATTTACAAAAAATTCACAGAATTCTTTGGTACAACAGAAATAATCACAACAAACAAACACGCTGATAACATTATTGGAATATTTAATGATTATGCAGAAGAAGGAACTAAGGCTGAATACAAAGAATTAATTGTTGAGCCAGAAGAATACAGATTCTTTGATGTTAGCGAATTTAATAATTCTTACGATAACTTCTTAGAAAATTCTCTTGGTGGATTCTCTTCACACAAAGAAACTTATGATGTTGGTATTATTTACGACCAAGAATTAGGTCTTTACGCAATACCTTTTTACGGAACATTTAACAAAATATTTGAAGTAAAAGATTATACATCAATAGAGAATTATGACGCTTGCATAAAGTATTTCTTACATAACGATAAATTCTCTGCAAATTTAATCAAAATGGTTGCAAGCAAACACAAAAACTTTATGCAAATTGTTAATTCAGTAATTGCAAAAAATTACACATTGGAAGAATTACTAAAAAGATACAAACGAAGATATGTTAACAACAAAATAATATCTTCAACTACAGTACTATACCGTTCTTCAGCTTTTTCTAGCACATTGGGAATAATTGAAGATAATGAAAACAAACCACAAATAGACTTATCTCAAAAAATAGGTAGAAATGATCCTTGTCCTTGCGGTAGCGGTAAAAAATTCAAAAAATGCTGTGGAGCAGTATAAAATAACAAAATGATTAAACAGATAAAGCTAAAAAATTACATATTAATAGACGAACTTTGTGCCAATTTTGACCAAGGATTAAACATTATCACAGGCGAAACTGGTGCAGGTAAGAGTATTATATTAAATGCAATAGATTTAGTTTTTTCATCAAGAGTCCCAAAAGATGTCATCAAAACCGGTTGTGATAAAGCTACAATTGAAATCTCCCTTGAGAATATGAAACATAATTTAGCCAATCTTTTTGAAGAAAACGGTATTGACAATTGGGGGTCTGAGATAGTTATATCTAAAGAAATCACACAAAACGCTGTTCGTTCTAGAATTAACGGTACACTTGTTAATCAAGAACTTCTAAAAAGTTTAAGAACACTTTTTGTTGATATTCACTCTCAGCATCAAACTTATACATTTCTTCAACCTATTTACCATATAAATCTTTTAGATGCTTATGGTAAAGATGACTATGGAAACCTTTTAAATACTTACAAAGAAAAGTTTATAAAATTCCAAGAGCTTCTTAAAAATCTCGAAATTGCAAAAAATTCAGCAAATGCAACCGAATCTCAAATTGAATTTTTGAAATTTCAAATCAATGAAATTGAAGAAGCAAACATTCAAAATTCAAATGAAGATACAGACTTAGAACAGGAATTAGAAGTACTTACCAATGCAGAAAAACTTAAAGAATTAACAGGTTCGTCATATTGGGCAATCAATGGAGATGATGGTTCAATCATTGAGGCTTTATCTAAAATAAAAATTGATATAAGTAAAGCATCAAACTTCGATTCGAAATTAGAAGGGATAAATAGCCAATTTTTAGATATTGTTGAAAATTTAAAAGACATATCTTCCGAACTTAGAAACTATAGTCAAAACTTAAATAACGACACAGAAAGATTAGATAACATCCAAGAAAGACTTTTTATTTTCGACAAATTAAAGCGAAAATATGGAGGAAACTTAGAAGCAGTACTTGATAGTTATAATAAATTCTGCGAAGAATTATCTACAATCGAATACTCAACAAAAAATATTGAATCATTAGAAAAAGATATTGAAAATTTAAAGGTTGAATTACTAAATATTGGTAATCAAATTAGCGAAAATAGAAAAAATTACGCTCAAGTTCTATCTGTGCTAATTCAAGATAAATTAACAGTTCTAGAGTTACCAAAAGCCAGATTTGAGATAAGAATAACTCCAAAAGAGCTTTCATATAATGGTATCGATGATGTTGAATTTATGATATCTACAAATATTTCTGAAGATTTAAAACCATTAGCAAAAGTTGCTTCAGGTGGAGAAATTTCAAGAGTTATGCTTGCTATAAAATCGATTTTCGCCCAAAATGATGAAATTGATACCGTAATCTTTGACGAAATAGATACAGGGATTTCAGGAAAAGCAACTCAGTCAGTTGCAGATGAGATGGTTGAATTAAGCAAATCTCACCAAATTATAATAATTACACACCAAGCAATAATTGCATCAAAGGCTAATAAACATTTTTATGTAAGAAAATCTCAAGAAGACCAAACAAAAGTTGATGTATACGTTCTTAATGGAGATAATAGAATTAAAGCTCTAGCAGAATTAGCCGGCGGAACAATCAATGAACAATCTATTGAATTTGCCAAATCATTAATTGAAAACCACTAATAAAAAACTGACACCCTAAACATAGATATCAGTAATAATAGATGATGAATTTAGTATACAACTATGAGAATTAGTCTTCTATAAAATCTTTATACTCAGAACACTTTGAATCATGCCGTAATTTTGAAAGTGCACATTCTTCAATTTGCCTAATACGCTCTTTCGAATAGCCCATCATATTGCCCAACTGAGCCAATGTTTTTGGGGTCGTTGCGTGTAATCCAAAACGATTTACTAGCACATTTTTTTCTCTTGTTGATAAACTTGTAAATAAATTTTGAATACATTTTTTCATTGATACAGCTTTTAAGCTATCTTCGGGAGAATTATATGACTTATCCTCAACATAATCACCCAAACATAAATCATCCGTAACTGCAGTTTCCAAACTTACTGGCTCTAAAATAATTGATTGCTTAATCTTCCTAAGCTTTTTTATTGAAAGATTCAAGAATTCCGCCAACTCAAGCTCTGTAGGCTCTCTACCTAATTCTGCATATAATGATACGCAAGCTTTTTTATATTTACGAATTTTATCAGCCATATGTACCGGGATTCTAATAGATTTAGAGTTGTTAGCAATCGCCCTTATTATAGACTGCTTAATCCACCAAGTTGCATATGTCGAGAACTTAAAGTTCTTAGAATAATCGAACTTTTCAGCAGCTCTAATAAGCCCCAGAGAACCTTCTTGAACCAAATCCATAAACAAAACACCTTGTCCGACATATTTTTTTGCAATACTTACAACCAAACGTAAATTAGCTTGAATTAATTTCCTTTTTGAAATATCACAATTCTGTTCTTTTATTAACTTACCCAAATCTTTTTCTTCATCAGAATTTAAAAGTTTAATCTTACCTATTTCCTTCAAATACACCTGTAGAATATCATCTTCATGCGCAATTGCACTAAATGTTTTAATTTCAAGACCATTTTCTACATCAAAATTCGATAGTTCCATTTTATAATCACGAACTTTTGTCACCTCTGTATCAATACTATTAGTCACTTTAACCTCCAACTACAATAAAAAATCCTTCTAAAATAAAAGACGAAAATTAATAAAAAAAGTTTCAACAAAAGTCTTGACATTAAAATTTGTTCTTGGTAATATAAATCTTGCGGAGAGTTAAGAAACTAAATCGCACTGAGGAAAGAAAATCCTCATTAAACACTAGTTGAAAATTAAATAGTTCTTTGGGTGTTTAGCTCAGTTGGTAGAGCGTCTCCCTTACAAGGAGAGGGTCGGGGGTTCAAGTCCCTCAACACCCACCATAAAAAAGAGTCTTATTAAAGACTCTTTTTTATTTGAAAATAAATTATTAATATGATGTAAGAAAATAAATAATATGCTAAATTTAGTTATATAAATTAGAGAGGTTATATGAATAATAAAAAAGCATTTTCCATGACTGAAGTTTTAGTTACTATTTTTATTTTAGGATTTTTGTTTACATTAATGATTCCACATGTAATCCAAAAAGAAGGAACAAAAAAACTTATCGAATCAACACAAATTCACCATTCAAAATTACAACGAGCATTTAACAAAGCTGCGGAAGCTAATAACAGTGAGGATCCTCTAGATTGGAAAGATGTAAGACTAAGTGAAAATAAAGCTAATGCAATTGTTAAAGAATTATCTAAACATATAGAAATAATAACATTATGCGGAAACCATTTAAAAGGATGTTTTTCAACAGGTGACTACAGAACACTGAACGGTATACTAACAGATGTCCTTACTGAAGATATGAAACCTTATGAGCTTTCAAAAAATACATTTGAAATATTTGAAAGCGACAATGAAACATATGATTCTAACAAAAAACTAAACTATACAAAAGCATCACCTACAGCTGCATCTAGTTATTTTTCTCTACTAGATGGTGGAGCTGTTGCAATAAAGACAACTTCTACAAAATGTGACGGATTAATAAAAACGATTGACGGTATTGAAAGACCTTATTGTGGAGAAGTGTATATTGACATAAATGGAGCATCTATACCAAACACACTTGGAGTAGATGTATTTGGATTTTATTTATCAGGCAAAACACTTATTCCAATGGGATTTTTAGGTGATTCATTTGATTTTAACAATAATTGTTTAAGAGAAAAACCTAAAGCACAAGACACTAACGGATTAGGGTGTACTGCATGGGTTATCAAAAATAAAAACATGGAATATAGAAAATGCCAAGCTGGCTCTCGAATAACTTGGACAGATTCAGTAACATGTGAAAAGAAATAACAATAAATATAAAAATTTAAAAAAGAGGAAGTTTAAAACTTCCTCTTTTTAACTTGAATATAAATTATACAATATTCTCAATATTATCAATGCGTTTTTGTGAATCGTGTCTTAGAATTTTACTAGCTAAAACAACCAATAACAACACACCTAGCAAAATAATAAAGGCAATTGCAAAACCGCTATATTGAACATATTGTAATTTAATATCTACTGGCTCATCTCCAACAACATTCCAAGTGTAAACATTACCAGAAACAGAATCCGCATTATTATAAGAAGCAAACGATGGAACTTGAATACTAAATGAATTTGAGTATTCCGTACGACTTGCTACAGTTTTTGGTGCGGGTTTATCCACTTCATTTAGAAAATCAACAATAGCCTGTTTTGTAGACTCATCCATATTATCTAGAAATTCCTTATTAAAATCACCGACTTCTAAATCTTTCTTGTCAGCATACTTGTGAAAATATGGCTGTTTAGTTGAAGCAGAAGAAGCTGCCAACGCTCCTGATTCTGGTGATACTGAAAACTTTTTCCTATTAGCAACAGCATCATAAGTACAGTCAATATTGAACGATGTTAATAAAAATGATTTTTTAATTTCTACAAATTTTTTACTTGGTAAATTTGAAACAAAACCTAAAGAAGATAAATCTAAATCCATTTTAGATAAATCTTTTACACTTTTGCTCGCTGTTATTGTTGATAACTTTGAACTATTAACAGTATCAACTTTGTATAGTGGGTCCAAGAATTTACCATAAGAATCGGTAATTGACAGAGCTAACAAATCATCTTTAGCAGATAAATCACCTTGATATGTCACAGAAGTAACAACAGTTGCCGATTTATCGTCATTTATAGTAAGTAACGTATCAACATTTGCACAACCTGTCAACATTGGAACCAATAAAATTAATGATATAAGTACTTTTTTCATATATTCTCTCCCTATAGCCATGCTAAATATATAATAACATATTTTAATAAATATGTTAAATTATAAAGAATATTTAAGGTATAATAATTTTATGAAAATTAATGAAGAATATATTGTATCAATTGAAAAAATCACAAACCTTGGAGCTGGAATTACCAAAATTGACGGGTTTGTAGTATTTATTGAAAATTCTTGCCCACAAGATCAAGTAAAAATCAAAATAACAAAAGTAAATAAAAACTATGCAACTGCACAAATTATTGAAATTATCACACCTTCTCCATACAGAATCAAACCATTTTGCCCTATGCAAAAAGTGTGTGGAGCATGCCAACTTCAATTTATTGACTATGAATATCAATTAAAAATAAAACAACAAATTACTCAAGAAGCAATTAAAACAATTGCAGGACTTGATATACCTATATTACCAACCATTGCAAGTCCTGAAACAAAAAATTACAGACGTAAAATTCAATATCCAATATCTCAAACAAAAAATTCAGGAAGAATTCTCGCTGGATATTACAAACCAAAATCACATGAAATTGTGAATATAAAGTACTGCCCAATTCAACCTGAAATTTGTGATAGCATAATTGAATTTATACGAGAAAAAGCCTTCGACTTTGGAATTAAGGGATTCAACGAAAAAAAACATTCCGGAGATTTAAGACACGTTGTTATACGTAATTCAAAATACAAAAACGAAAATTTAGTAGTACTTGTTGTTAATGCGACAAAATCTTTTGATCGTCTAAAAGACTTCGCTAATGCAATATACAACGAGTTTAAAGAAGTATCAGGGGTTTGCGTAAACTACAACTCTAAAAAAACTAACGTAATACTTGGAAATAAAACTGAATGCATAATAGGTAAAGACTACGTTGAAGAAAAATTAGCAGATAAAACATTTAAAATAGGAGCTAATACCTTCTTTCAAATAAATCCAAGTAGTGCAAACAATATATTTAACTACGTAAAATCTTATATAAAGGATCATCATAAAGAATCAACCGTATTAGATGCCTATGCTGGTATAACTTCATTTGGTATCTGCATATCAGATGTATGCAAAAAAGTTATAAGTGTCGAAGAAAACACAGAATCTTGTAACCTTGCAAGAGAAGTTGTCCAAAATAATAAAATTAAAAATATAGAAATTAATAATATGGACGCTGCAAAATTTTTCGCAAAGGAAAAACGTCAATTTGACGTGATTATACTTGACCCCCCACGAAAAGGATGTACAACAGAATCTTTAGATGAAGCTTATAGACTATCAACTAAAGATATTGTATACGTAAGTTGTAATCCTGCAACACTGGCAAGAGATTTAAAATATCTAACAGAAAAAGGTTGTACCGTTGAATCTATTCAACCATTTGATATGTTTTGTCACACGTACCATATCGAAAATGTTGCAATCATTCACAAAAACCCTATTTCTTAATCGCCCAAAAATCCTTATGAAATAAAACTAAGAATGGTATAATTTCTAAACGCCCGATATACATATCAAAAATGAAAATTATTTTTGATAAAGGTTTTAGCGATGAATAATTGCCCATAGGACCAACAACATCACCAATACCAGGCCCAATATCACCAATTGAGGAGATTGCAGCAGTCAATCCTAATACAAAATTTTTCTCAATAATTGTCAAAGCTAAAACCGATAAAGCCCATAATCCAAAGAAACAGAAGCAATAAAACAAAGTTTGCCTAACAACATCTGGAGTAACAACCTTATTATCGATTTTTATAGTTAAAACAGCCTTTGGATGAAGAACTTTATACAACTCATTTTTTAAATACTTAAATATCAAAATCCATCTAGTCAGTTTCAAACCTCCACCAGCAGAGCCCGAACAAGAACTAATAAACATGGTAATAAATAATAAAATTTTCGCATCAAAACACCACAACTGAAAATCTTCACTTGCGCTACCAGTAGAAGTTGATAATGATAAAACTTGATACAATGAAGCAGTTAACGCATGCATAAAATCATATTTCTGTTGAACAAATAAAACAGCACCAATCAACAATGTCATAACTAAAACAGTTGAGAGATAACATTTAAACTCTTCACTTTTCCAAAACAGAAGTATATTTTTTCTTACAAAAACCTTTGATTGTAGAACAAAACTGGTTCCAGAAAGAAACATAAAAACAATAATAATCCAGTTAACAAGATTAGACCCATACCCAGCAATACTCCTTTCGTGAGGAGAAAAGCCACCTGCAGAAAGAGTAGAAAAAGCATTACAAATCGCATCAAAAGGACTCATACCTGCACCAAAAAGAGCCAGAGCACAAACAACCGTTAATCCTGCATAGATTAACCACAACGCAGATGCCGTATGCTTAATCCTTGGAGTAAATTTATCTTGACTTGGGACAGGTGCCTCTGCAAAAAACATTTGACGACCCGCAACCGCAAATTGAGGTAAAATCGCAACAAAAAGAACGATTATCCCCATACCACCTAACCACTGTGTGAAAGATCTCCAAAATAGCAATGCCTTAGGATAATCAAACTTAGTAAAAATAGTTGCACCTGTTGCAGTAATCCCAGATGTACCTTCAAATAATGCATTAATAAAAGAAAAATCATAAAATAAATAAGGAACAGCAGAGATAAGTCCAAAAACTATCCAAGTTAAAGAAACAATCATCAGTGCTTCTGAACGCTTAATATCATTTAATGATTCCAAACTGCTACTTGATTTTGAAGATAGCTTATTAAATATAATACCAACAACCAACGCAGACAGACCTGAAACTACAAACGGAAGGATAGAATTAAAATCGCCATAATAAAGCGCTACAAGAATAGGGGTAAATAACACAAGCCCTATATCTTTTAAAATTATACTTAATGCACTAAAAATATAACTCAATCGCATACTAAGCTACCTTAAAATATTCTCTTACTTTATCAGCATTTTCAGATTTTGTAAAAATTATCAAAACATCGTGAGTTTTTAATCTTGTATCACCTTTTGGAATAATAACATTCGTTCTTCTTTGAATAACTCCGACAATTGCAGGAGCAGGAAATCTTAAATCCATAATTCTCTTATCATTCAAATCACTATGAACAATAATTTCTAGAACTTCACCTTCACCCTGTTCAACAGTTGCTAAAATATCAACATTGGTTTCATCAATATCATTTTTAACCTCATTTATTGCTGAAGTTTTTGGTGATACGGCAATATCAATACCGACTTTTTCAAACAATGGGATATTTAAGACTTTTGAAACTCTTGCTATAACACGTTTTACACCTAATTGTTTAACGAGAAGCGAACATAACAAATTTCGTTCATCATTATTTGTTACGGCAATTGCAACATCGCAAGTCCCAATTTCTTCTTCATCAAGAAGCTTCAAATTCGTGCCGTCCCCATTTATTACTAAAGTTTTATCCAATTCTTGTGCTAAATATTCACACCTATCATAATTCTTTTCAATAATCTTGGTTTTAATCTTCATATCTTCAAGATTTTTCGCAAGCATATAACCTACATTTCCGCCACCAATAATAGCAACAGATTTAACTTGTTCATTTTCATGGAAGAAAGTTCCAGCTAAAATATCCAAAGAATGAGATGTTCCCATAAATATCAATTTATCATCTACATTGATTTCAGTTAAACCGTTAGGAATAAACAATAAACTATCACGTTTTATACCTACAATGATTGTATCCTTTGTGAAGCCACAATCTTTAACCATTTTACCAACAAGAGAAGAACCTAGATTGACTTTATATTCTAAAAGTCTTGCTTTTCCATCGGCAAAGTTCTCAACGTCCAAAGCATGAGCAACTGTAACAATTCTGAACAATTCTTGAGTTAATAAAGCTTCTGGCCAAATCACGTAATCGATAAAAAAATCACCCAGATAATCAGTATTATTTTCAACTGTCATTGCATTTTGATACTCTTCTTTTGAGACAAAACAAATAGTTCTAATACCACTAAGTTTTTTCACAGATAAACACGCAACGATATTAGCTTCATCAAGTGCAGTACAAGCAATAAACACATCAGCATTTATAATATCTGCCGATTTCAAAACTCTAGAATCTGTAGCATTTCCGTATACAAAACTAATATCAAGCTTATCAAACTCTTCGGTTCTATTTTCTTCTTTGTCAATCACTGTAATATCGTGATCCTCAAAAAATTCAGTAGCAAGAAGACATCCTATTTCAGTTGCACCATATATTACAATTTTCATATCAATTACCTAATCATACCCATTGCGTGCATTATAAAAACTGTTGCATAAAGTATACCATTTCTGATAAATACCAAAACAAAAGATGCAACAATCGGAGAAAAATCAAACATTCCAACTGGAGGAATAATTTTTCTGAACAAATCCAAATATAAATCTACTGCAGAGCATAACCCCTTGATTATAGGATTATTATAATTTATACCTGGAAACCAAGTTAACAAGCATCTTACAAAAATCATCAGTAAGAATACATAAAAACAATTAGCAATTGCTTCGATTATTTTATAAGCTATCATTATCATTTTCCTCTTTTTTTAATTTTTGTTCTTTTAGCTTTTGAGCCAACATTTCTGGAGTAACCACAATTACCTGAGGTTCTTTGTCTGCATAATATTTATCATAAAGTTTTCTTAAACCTGCAGACAGAAATGCACAAATCAACGCAACCAATGCTGGAGCTATTGAAAACCCCAAAACTGGCGGTAACAGATAACAACCTGCAGCTGTAAAAATAAAATGGAACAAAGGATAATCAGGATTTATATTAGGAACCCAAGATAAAATACACGCACCAACAATAAAATACATGTACAAATATATAATCCTATCTAAAAATATGATTAATCTTGCCATAAAATACCTATTATAAATCACAGACTACAGATTTAGAACATTCACAATTAACATTATCTGCAGGAATATTTTCTATCATAGTGAATAATAAAGATTTTAAATTAGCCACATTGTTATTAAATACTTCCATAACAGCCTCGTGAGAAACAGGAGGAACATCACCAACCAAACCTGCATCATAGTCAGTAATTAATGAAATATTTAGTGGACACATATTTAATTCTTTTACTAAGTATGCTTCAGGGAAAGCTGTCATATTAATAACTTGCCAACCTTGATTTGTGAAGAAAGCAGATTCAGCTTTTGTTGAGAAACGTGGGCCATTGATAACAACAACAGTACCAGTTTCATGAACTTTAATACCTAAATCTTTACCAGTTTTAATTGCTAAAGCTCTTAATTCTGGGCAATAAGTATCAGCAGGTGATGGGTGTTGAACAACAGGACCTTCATAGAAAGTATTTTTTCTACCATCAGTCCAATCAACAAACTGATCACAAATTACAAAATGTCCAGGCTCAACATGTTTTTGCAAACTTCCTGCCGCACAAGGTGAAATCACACGTTTACAACCTAAATGTTTCATTGCCCAAACATTAGCTCTAAAATTAACCAAATGAGGTGGAATAGAATGATTTCTACCATGTCTTGGCATAAACGCAACTCTATGAGCGCCTATTTTACCAATAAAAACGCTGTCACTTGTTTCACCGTATGGAGTATCAACTTTAACTTCTTCAATATCTTCTAAAAAGCTATAAAAACCAGATCCACCAAATACGCCAATGTCAGCTTTGTTTAAAATTTCCATATTTCCACCTAATCCTTTATAAATTAACTAATAAACTAACTTTTAATAAGACAATATTACTATAGTCAAACAAATTTTACAAACCTTATATAAAACTTCATAAAATCATAAAATACCCCACTTATGTAATATGAAATATAAGAACTTAATTGTTAAATATAATTAATCTTTTTCATACTTCCAGCTATTCTTAATTTCATGAGCCAATATTGGCTCTTTTTTTTGATATAAAACCTCATATAATCATAAAAATACCCCACTTATGTAATATGAAATATAAAAACTTAATTGTTAAATATAATTAATCTTTTTCATACTTCCAGCTATTCTTAATTCCAAGAGCCAATATTGGCTCTTTTTTTCTAAAGAATGACGAGGTGTAAATATTTTTATTATCATTGCAGACTTGATCCGCAATCTCACCATTTGATAATTTTGTTTGTTTAAATTATGAGATTCTGACTTTCATCATAATGACAAAAACAGCTGATTGGGTTATCAGCTGTTTTTATTTATTCTATTTAATCGCTAATTTAGTATTTTTGTTTACTTGTTTTAGAACTTTGCGATCTGTTTTTGTTTGTTCTTCAACTTTTTGGTCTTTGTCTTTACCAACAGCCCATCTGAAACCTGCGGTTAAAGATATACCGTTTCTGCCGCCGTTTTGAATCATCGCTTGACCGTATGCTGTAAAGTGATCTTTTACTCGTTTTTGTAAACCAACACCGTATTGTACATATGGTTTGATTGACATTTCTGGTAATTTTACACCGTTTGCTGTTGCATTACTGTCACCCATTACGTTCCATACCATTGAAACTGATGCGTATGGTTGCCATCCGTTATTTAAGTTACCGATAGCTTTAACTCCAGGCGCTAATTGTAGTGCGTGTAGTGGTTTGTTATCGATTCTTACACCTGCTGCGTTTGTGTAATCAAATGTATTTACGAATGTATATGACATCATTAATGATGGTTGTAAGATTAGCTTGCCTTCTTTGAATTCGAAGTTATAACCAGTTTTGTTTGCAACACCGCTCATTAGCATTGTGTAGTTATCGTTTCCGTACATTGTTTGGTTGTTTGCTACAGATGCGCCTACGTTTAATGTAGTTGCGTTGAAGAAGTTACCTTTATACAAGGTCATTGTTCCGCCTAGTAAGCCACCGTTTTGTGTTGAATCAACAC
>JAZLBN010000081.1:0-2050 GCA_045613725.1 Candidatus Gastranaerophilaceae bacterium | reverse complement strand
CCAACCTGACAGTAAAAGTTTGAATAGCTCTAAATCTGCCGTTGTTGATTCCCAAGTCATGTCTTCTAAATTTTCATTATCAGTAAGTACAGGCAAGTGTAGCTCCATCACACTTGGGAAGATTTTTTTGAAATTTAGAATAAATTTAACAGGATGTTCACCCGGATAATCCTTAAATTGAACTTTACGTTGAACGTCTGTTAAATAAATATCGAGCATTGAAAATTTCCGCATGTAAGTCACTGTTTTTACAAGTTTTTAAACAACCCATCAAAACTTAAGAAAAACAGTATTTAAAAGTGTTGCATATTTTAGCAATTATGACATTTTAATCAATGTGAATTGGGTAATGAGTAGGCTAATCTAGAATTAGTTTTGATAAATCATGCATTTTGATATACGCATCTAGCTTACTTATACATTCAATGCATATCTCTAAGCTTTCATTATTTGAAGTTAAATGCTTTGGACAGATCTCAAAATTATGAACAGATAGATCACAACCTATACCTATATCTTGTTTTTAATTATCAAAATAATAATTTCAAATTACGAATAATATGAGAATCAGCATCCATCCAAAACTAACAACTCTTGCTAATGTTGAATAACCATCTTTGAATAGCCACCGATTTTGTAGACACTTTTTAGTTAGATAAAATGGCTAATTAACGAGGTGTTTATGAGCAGTAGCAAACGGTATCCTGAAGAATTCAAAATTGAAGCAGTAAAACAAGTAACTGAAAAAGGTCATAGCGTGGCTGAAGTTGCAGCACGTTTAGGTACAACCACGCACAGTCTTTATGCCTGGATTAAACGTTACGATCCTCAGCAGCCTAAAAGTACAGAATCTGATGATGCGGTTGCAGAATTGGTAAAGCTTAAAAAAGAACTGCAAAGGGTCACAGAAGAAAGAGACATATTAAAAAAAGCCGCGGTGTACTTCGCAAGCCAGTCCAAGTGAGGTATGCCTTTATTCAGGACAATCAGCGTATCTGGCCTATTCGACGTTTGTGTTCAACTTTAGATGTTCATCACAGTGGTTATTATGCATGGTTAAAGCAACCTATCAGTAAGACTGCTAAGAAGCGACAACAGCTTTCAGCATTGATTAAACAATTCTGGATCGAATCTGGTGGAGTCTACGGCTATCGCAAGATTCACTGTGATTTAAAAGATATTGGTGAAGGCTGTGGAATTAATCGGGTACATCGGCTGATGAAAGCGGATGGGCTTAAATCACAGCGTGGCTATCGCAAGCCTAGATCTTATGCAGGTAGGCCAAGTATAGTCTCTAAAAACACTTTGGACCGGCAGTTTAATCCAACTCAGCCTAATCAGCGGTGGGTGACTGATATTACCTATATTCGTACTCATGAAGGATGGTTATATCTTGCAGTTGTGATTGATTTATTTTCACGCCTTGTGGTTGGCTGGTCTATAAAATCGAGAATAACTACAGGTCTGGTTTTAGATGCATTATTGATGGCGCTATGGCGGAGAAAACCACAGAATAAAGTTCTGATTCACTCTGACCAGGGCAGCCAATACACCAGCCATGAATGGCAAGCATTCCTTAAACAACATAATTTGGAATGCAGTATGAGTCGGCGCGGAAACTGTCATGATAATGCTGTTGCTGAGAGCTTCTTTCAGTTGCTAAAGCGAGAGCGTATTAAGAAGAGAATTTACGTATCGAGATCAGATGCTAGAGCAGATATATTTGAATATATTGAAATGTTTTATAACTCAAAACGAAGACATAGTTCCAATGGACAACGTTCTCCATTAGATTATGAAAAGGCCCATCAAAAGATGGTTATGTGTGTCTAGAATTTTGGTGGCTATTCAGTCAAAAAATAAAGCCTCACGTTTGATTTAATGTAACTTTAAGTAAATCTACACCACCGATATGTAAAGTTTAATTTCTTTTGCATACTTATTCGTATAAATCTATTAAGAAATATCACGATATTTTGCAATCCATTCTGTATCCTCGTTTTAAAAATTTACAATACTCATAAAAAAAACTTTAATTCACTAAATTTAT
>JAZLBN010000080.1:0-24882 GCA_045613725.1 Candidatus Gastranaerophilaceae bacterium | reverse complement strand
GGAATTGTCATTGCTGCCACAACTCCAATAATACCCAATGTGATTAAAACTTCTGCTAATGTGAATGCATTAGTGGTACATTTGTTTTTTGTTTTCATTGCTACTTCCTCTCCTTTTTCTGTTTTTAATTATAGATTATTTGTATAAAAATTTCAATTGAATTTGGTTAAATAAATATTTAAAGATATCTTTACAAAGGCTTTAAATTAATGAATGTTCAGGTTATACTTAAACGGTTGACAAAATACGGAGATGAAAAAATATGTACAACGTAGCTATAATCGGTGCTGGTCCAGCTGGGATTTTTGCCGCTTTAGAAATTATGAAATTAAAACCTGATTGGAAGGTTGTTTTAATAGAAAAAGGACAAAGGATTGAAAAAAGAAAATGTCCTATTCGTGAAGGTTCACCAAAATGTGTAAATTGCCGCCGTTGTGGTTTATTATGCGGATGGGGTGGAGCGGGAGCTTTCTCTGATGGTAAACTTACTCTTACTCCTGATGTTGGGGGACATCTTGTTGATTATATGACAAGAAAGCAAACAGAAGAATTAATTGGTTACGCTGATGAATTATATCTAAAATATGGTGCAACTGATGAAGTTTTCGGTACTGACATGAAAGTTTTTGAAGAAATTGAAAAACAAGCAGTGTTGGCTGAATTAAAATTAGTTCATTCTCCAGTAAGACACTTAGGTACTGAAAGAAGTTTAGAAGTTTTGAAAAATATGCAAGACTATCTAGATGAAAGAATTACCATTCTAAATAACGTTTCTGCTGAGTCTTTAATTGTTGAATGTGAGCAAGTTAAAGGTATTAAACTTGATAATGGTGATGTTATCTCTGCAGAATACACAATTATTGCTCCTGGTAGAGAAGGCGCAGATTGGTTAACTCAAGAGTTTGCAAAACATAAAATCGGTATGGTTAATAATGCAGTAGATATTGGTGTTCGTGTTGAACTTCCTGCTCCTGTTTTTGAACCTTTAACTTCTAAACTTTATGAGTCAAAATTGATTTATCATTCTCCAACGTTTGGTGATGAAGTTAGAACATTCTGTATGAACCCAAATGGTGAAGTTGTTCAAGAAAATTATAATGGTATTGCAACTGTTAATGGACACAGTTATGCAAATTATAAAACTCCAAATACAAACTTTGCATTACTTGTAAGTGAAAAATTTACTGAACCGTTCAAAGAACCTATTCAATATGGTCAACACGTTGCAAGACTTGCTAATATGTTAGGTGGCGGTATTCTTGTTCAAAGATTTGGTGACCTTTTAGATGGACGTAGATCAACTCCTGATAGAATTAAAAATAGTATCATTACACCAACATTGACTTGTGCAACTCCTGGGGATTTAAGTCTTGTTATTCCTCACAGACAAATGACAAGTATTATTGAAATGATTCAAGCGTTGGATAAAATCGCTCCAGGTACAGCTTCAAGATATACTCTTCTTTATGGTATTGAAGTTAAATTCTATTCTGCAAGAGTTAAACTTACTGATAAGCTTGAAACTGAAGGTGTTAAAAACCTATTCACTATTGGTGATGGTGCAGGAGTTACAAGAGGTCTTCTTCAAGCTTCTGCTTCAGGGGTTTATGTAGCAAGAACCATCTGTGAAAGATAATTTATTTAATAAAAAAAGGCGGTTGCAAAAAGCAACCGCCTTTTTTATCTGTTATTTTTGTTTTCTCCTGAGTTTTGTCTATTCATACAATTCCCAAATTGACAGTTTGCATCATAAGGTTGAGTATTTTCTTCTTGTATAGGTTCCATATTTATATTTGATGGAATTTGAGGTTGTCCGAGTTGGGTGCGGTTTTCAAATGTGTTATGTGGTTTTTTTATTTTTTCCAAATTGTTTGGAAGAATTTTATCTTGAATTTTTTCATTAATTCCTATACCAATATCGGCTTTGCAAGAATCAAGTTTTTCTATTTTGCAGGCACTAAATGTTGAAATTGTTGTACAAAATATTGCTAAAGTAGTAAGTATTATAATCTTTTTCATAATTTTACATTCTCCAAAAATAACTACATGTTTAATTTAAATAACTTTTCTGTAATTTTCATTGGTTGAAAGTATAATTTTTAAAATAATTTTCTAATAATTTTGTTTTGTTTCTTTTCAATACTTTTTAAAACATCTTTGAATGGTATTATTGGTTCCATTTTGTATCCACATGTTTCAGATAAAGTTCCACCCATTGCAAAGAGTTCTTCTTGAGGGTATCTTCTGCAAATTCCTGGGCGCCAAAAATGTATTTTACAGCGTTTAGTTTCTGAGTCTAAGTTCTTGCATTCAAAAATTAAACCGAGTTCATCTTTTCCAATAATTTTTAAATCAGAATAAAATTTGTGTAAGTACTGTAATTTTTCAAATTCTTTTTCATCTTGCAAAACGTGTTTGAAATGTTTTACATAAATATGTGTGCAACACTGTCCACAACCTTTGCATTTACCTGTTCTGTAATAGTGCTTTTTTAGTATTTTTGCGAGTATGAATTTTTTAATCTTTAGCCACATAATTCTATCATATCGCAACTTTTACCTTAATGTGTTAAGTTTTGTAAATGTTTAAATTAAAATAAGCAATTTTAAATCTTGAGGATAATTTATGCAGATGTAAGAAATAAACAATTAACCCCTTGAAAATAAATAAAAAAATTTAACCTATATACAGTTATTCATAAACTGACATAATACTATAACATAACCAAAAATAACCAACCTTGACCTCTAGCAGAGGTCTTTTTTTTGTCTTATACTCCGATTAAATTAAAATATCCTAATCCAAATCCGATTAGTGCGGATAATCCTAAATACAATAAAGGGTCGAATTTTTTTATAAAGCTTGAACCTATAAATGATATAACCAATAGTGTTCCTAGAAGATGTAAATTTGATGTAAATAGTAGCTTAATTCCAACTGCTGTTAATAGAGCACAACCTGACGCTTTTAGACCTTTTATTGAGCTTTGTACGTATTTATTCGTACGGAATTTATCTAACATTCTTGAAACAATAGTTACTATAATGAATGATGGTAAAATTATTGCTGTTGTTGCAATTATTGCTCCCAATATTCCAGAAGTCGTGAATCCTGCAAATGTTGCAACATTTATTCCTACAGGTCCTGGGGTAATTGATGCAATCGCAAGCATATCTGTTAATTGTTTTGTTGTGTACCAATGAAAATTATTAGCGATATTGTATAAAAAAGGTAGTGTTGCATATCCGCCACCAAACGAGAATATCCCAACGTGGAAGAATTGTAAGAATAATTGTAAGTATAAATTACTCATTTAATTCTCCTTCATTTTTTTCTTTAAGTTTTTCGCAGATTATAGCAATAATTATTGAGCCAATAATTATTAGTGCAAGTGGTACTTTTTGAGTTAGAGCAAGTATCAGTGAAATTGTATAAATTATATAGCTCAATTTATCGTTAACTGACTTTTTCCACATTTCTTTGATTGCTAAAAATAATAGTGTAATTACACCAATTCCTACACCCCAAAATGCGTGTTGAACAGTTGGTTTATCAACGATTTCGTGTAA
The DNA here is from genome assembly GCA_045613725.1 of Candidatus Gastranaerophilaceae bacterium. Classification (GTDB taxonomy): domain Bacteria; phylum Cyanobacteriota; class Vampirovibrionia; order Gastranaerophilales; family Gastranaerophilaceae; genus Zag111. Next base: position 21,313 of record JAZLBN010000080.1, on the reverse strand, counting down.
TATTGAGGCAAGTAAAACTATTGCTAAAAAAGCAGGTAATATCATCCCAATAATTGCAGCAACTGCTCCTTTTGTCCCGAGGATTTTTCTCCCAGTAAATACGGCGGTGTTAATTGCAATAATTCCAGGTAGGGATGCACTAATTGCATAAAACTCACAAAGTTCTTCAGATGTTATCCACTTCTTTTTATCTACAAGTTCATTTGTTAATAGCGGTAATATTACATAACCGCCTCCTAATAATAAAGTTCCGACCTTAAAGAATGTTTTGAAAATGTTATAAGAATTTAAGCTCATGTACAAGGTATATCATAAAATTTTGAATCGGTAAATGTTTGAATGTTAAGATATTTTACGAAAATTTCGACTTGCGCAATTTTGATAAAAAAAATAACTTTATATAAGTAGTTAAAGGTCAAGGTTAGTTATTTTTTGTGAAAGGTAGAATTGGTATATGTCACTAAGTCCATTAGGATTTAATTCAGCAGTAAGTCAATATCCGAATACAACGGCTGTTGCACCTCAAAATACTGTTGATTCTACTAAATCTTTTTCGAATGTGTTTGCAAATAAGGTTTTAGCAGAAACAAATTCCTATCAAAATGATATAATGATGGCAGGTATTGATTTTAAGGGTTTGGCTGAGCAAATGAATAACCCGATGGTAGCACCTTCTGTGCAATCTCAAGTTTGTGCTGATAGTAGTTTAAATCAACCAGTATCAAAAAATAATATTTCATTCTCAGGTAATACTCAACAACCAATCTTAGAAAATAATAAAGAACCTGTGACTAGAGTTGTAAAAAAAGAACAACCAGTTGTGAAAGATGTTAGTTCTAATTCGGATCCAGATTCAATCATACCAATAATTGGTGGTGTTTTAGGTGCGACAACGCCTCTTGTTTGTAATTATGTTCATACAGGAAAACTTCTTAGTAAAAATTTATTTATAAAGATGCCAATTATGGCTGTTGGAGGGATCTGTATAGCAGGTATTATAAAGGGGCTGGCAGTTTCTTTGAAAAAGTTAAAAGCTCCTGTTGATAATGAAGCCATGATTGCATTAAATGGTTCAGTAAATCAGATGGATGTGAAGGCTTAAATATAGCTTAATTAATTAAATACATATACCCCTATTTTAAACTGTTGGCGGATTTAAATCCGCCATTATTTTATTTAAATCTTCTAACGTAATAATTTTTATCGTTTTGTAATTCTTTTTTAGCTTGTATAAGTTCAGAGTCAATTATTGGGTATGTTAGTATTTTAGCTGCCTTTTCTCTTATTGTATATTCTTGAATATCTTTGGAACGTAAAATTACTTGTTTTAATTTCTCAAGTTCAATTTTGTCATAAAATTCGTAAATTGTTTCTAAGCACCAATATAATTTAAAAACTTCTTTATTGATTTTATATTTTCCATCTTGAAAATCAAAAGTTTCAATTTTATCAAGAAGTTCAGAAGATAGTTTTATCAATTTTTGGCAAAAATGTTGGCAAAATTCAGGTTCGTTTTTTAAGTTAGAAATTGCAGATATGACATTTCTACAAATGTTTGCGTTAATGTCTGTTATTGCATCTAAGAATTTGTCGTATGTTTTTATGTTTTGAAAGTATTTAATAGTTTTGTCATCTGACATAAATTCGTTTAAACGAAGTGATATAACCTCTCTAATTTTTCCATCTTGTCCTGTTAAATTTTCAACAAGAACATTTGCATCTTCAACTGAAGATATATTTTCTATTCGAAGTGCAGCAATTTGTTTTTGTACGATATTTCCGTTTTTTAAAAGTTGAATTAGTTCTTCGTGAGTAAATTCTTTTTCGTACAAATTCAAAGCTTGTGCAAAATTTTCATCTAAAGTTTCATAATAACTATTATTCAAATTTTAGTCCTCATGATGTCTGTACTGTTAATATAACACAAAGTACATTGATTTTTGATTCCTAAATCGTTTAAATGTATGATATATAGAAGGAACCTTAGACTATAATGGTAGTAGGAGAATAATATTATGGGTAATTTAATATCATTTTTACAAGAAATCTTTATGATGAAAGAGGATAATTCTACAAAAGTGGGTTTATCTTCATTCAAGCAAGTACAAACTCCGATTGAGACTAAGCCAAAAGTAAAATATGAGCCACCAAAAGAGTTGAAAATTTCTGAACTAATTAGAAAAGGAAATTACTAGATTTTGTTATTTTTCTGATAACTTTGGTAAACTTTTGCTAATGTTAAAATTGCATTAGTTTGGACTATCGTATTAGTGTCATTTGTTATTTCTGTTAGTGGAATAATAAATTTTTCTACATTAATATTTGTTGAGTCGACTAAGTTTTGAATACAGGTAATGGCAGAATTTCTTGCTACCCAGTTTGGTGATTTTAGTGTTTCGATAATTCTATCTTGTATAAGATTTCCATATCTACAAATTCCAGATATTGCGTTTTTACGAATTTGGTCGTTATCTTCGCCCAGTTTGTTAAATAGAATATCAAATGTTTCTTCCGTCGGAAATTCAGAAAGTGCAAGGATTGCGGCAGCAGACACTGTCGGATGAGATGAGTCAATTTTGTTTTGGATTGTATCTAGGATTATTTGCGAATAATCATAACTGGAAATTTTGTTTGTATTTTTTTTAGTTGTTATTTTATTTCCTTTTTCTCCGCTTGGTAGAATATATGAAAAACCAGCTCTTGTTATTGCTTCTTTCGCCTCATCTATTGTTTCATATGTTAATATGTCAGACCCTAGAGGGTGTGGGATTTTTTGTATAATTGATTGGTTCTTGTTTTTTAATGGGATTGCATTAACTAAATAAATATTTTTACCATTTTTTTCTTCTTGTTTTATTGCGATATATTGCATATTGAGTTCCTTTTTTAATTCTTTATTTAATAAAATTATATCAAAGTTTTTTAATTTTGAATAAATTTTGACAAAGTATGTGAAAATCGTTATATCCAAAGTATGAAAAGAATATTTTTATCATTTTTAGTAGTACTTTTTTTGATATCTCCTGTTAATGCAAAAATTATTACGGGTGGGATTGAAGTTTCTGTAGAACAAGCTCGAGAGAATGCATTTGAGGATTTTAAAGCAAATAATAAATTTTCTGTTGAACGAGATTTTTTAATCGATAGAAATAGAAATGAAAATATTTCAATGCTTTTAAAAGGTACGACTGAATTGAAAGATAGAATATTAGCTTTATTTTCTGATGGGACGTATGGCGTAGTTTACAAAGAAAATCCGACAAGTGTTTATTATTATTCAAATCAAGGTATGCTCAGTCATAAAGAAGTTAAATCGTCATTAACTTATCCTTATAAAACGTACAAATATGCTGTCACAGGCAAATTAACAAATGTGAGTTTAAGATTATCGGATAGTGAAGCTTTTATATTTGATGCCGAGGGAGAATTGATAGCCCATTGGGTTGGTAGTTACTGCTATGATGAGCTTGGTAATGTCATAATGCGTAGGAAAATTTATAAGTAATTGTTATAATTGTAACAAAATGTTAATATTTGAACTAAATTCCTAAAGTTTTAAAAAAATATGCCGAATATATATTTGTAAGGAAACCAAAGGGATAAGTCTAATGAGTCTAAATGTAAACTACAATTCATTATACAAAAAGGGCATCGATACATCTGTATTAAAAGATGTTTCAGCAGAGATTTTACGTCGTGCAGCTCAAAAAAATGCTCATTATGCTAATTCTACAGCTACTCAGCAAGTAAATTTTGCAAAAGCTCCTGAATTAGGAATCGACTTATACCAAGGTAAAATTGAAGCAAATGTTCAAAGACAAATTGCTATGAATAATGCATTACAATTTCAATTCAATGAAACAACAATCAACGCAATCAACGCTCTTAATTCTCAAGCTGCTGTTGCAAAAAAAGTTGATGGTAAATATATGCCAGCTGTAAATGAAACAGTTACAGAAACTCAAAAAGCAACTGAAACAAATTCTGCATCTCGTTTTGAAAGTATTTTTACTGCAGCTACAGCTAAAGATAAAAATGGTTCAAATCCATTTTATAATGGAGAACTTTTATTAGGTAAATCTAATAAAGAAGAAACAACAAATGAAACTGAATCATTAAAAAGTATTTTTGCATAATATAGATTTCTCAAAAAAATTATTTCCCTTCCTTATGTTTAAGTTTACACAAAATCTCCGTCAGGAGATTTTTTTTTATAAAGTCGAAATGTGAATAGAATAGCAAAAGGGTATTTTAGATACCCGTAATTCAATTTGATAAATAAAAGTGTGTGCAACCTAATATTATTTTACCCAATTGGCGGATATCGAAAAGTTTTTAGTCGATTTAGTATGTATATAATCAGATAAAAGAAAGGGTGAGGAATTTATGCGTAATAATATTTGGTTTGTTGTGGCGTGTATTCTAGTTTTTTTTGTGGGATATAACATTAATGATATGGCGATTTCTTTTCCTCGATATAAAGTAGCCGTAATTGATATAACAGAGGTGATGTCTAAATCTTCTGAATTGCAAGAACTGAAGCGTGCGCAAGATAAAGATATGGAAGAATTAAATATTCTCGTTTCTAAAGCTCAAAATGAACTTTTAAATGAGCCAAATAAAACAAAATTTATTCAAAAAGAAGCAGAATATCGAAAACAAATCGAGACAAAAAAGAAAGATATTGATAATAAATATACTTCAAAGCTTGTTAAAGTAAATGATAATATCAAAAATATAATAGCTAAAGAAGCACGAAAATCTAACTACAATTTAGTTCTACCAACAGGCATGGTGATATCTGGAGGTGAAGATATTACCGAAAATGTTATTAAAAGCATGAAGTAGTTTAAGCAAGACTTGCTGCATTATAGGAACTTCTGACAAGAGGCCCGATTTGATGGCGGGTTATGCCGACTGATGTAGCAAGTTCTTTTAGTTGATCATATTCTTCTGGTTGATAGTATTTTGCTACTGGTAAATGTTCCTTTGATGGTTGAATATATTGTCCAATTGTTAATATGTCACAATTAACTTTATGTAAATCTTCCATTGTTGATTTGATTTGTTCGATTGTTTCTCCAAGTCCAATCATCATTCCTGATTTTGTTTCAATATTACTGTTTTCTTTGATATATTTTAAAACTTCAAGAGAATTATTGTAATTCCCTTGTGGTCTTGCAGTTTTAAAAAGTTCTTTAACTGTTTCAATATTATGATTAAATACATCTGGATGAGCTTTTATAATTATGTCTAAAGCTTGTTTGTCGTTTTTAAAATCAGGTGTTAAGATTTCAATTTTAACATCTGGTGTAAGTTTTCTGATTTCATAAATGCATTGCGCAAAGTGTTCAGCTCCACCATCAGGTAAGTCGTCTCTAGTTACTGATGTAATAACTGCGTATTTTAAACCTAAATCTTTAACAGCGTTTGCAATATTTTGAGGTTCGTTTTTATCAAGCGGTTCTGGTTTTTCACAAGAAATATTACAATATCTACAATTGCGGGTACAAACATTTCCCATAATTAGAAATGTTGCAGTGTTTTTTGTGTAACATTCATTTTTATTGGGACAACGCGCATTTTCACATACTGTGTTTAGGCAATTGTTTTTTAATATTCTTCTAACATTTCTTGTAGTATCTGTATCAATTATTGGTCTTTTTAAAAATTCAGGTAGTCTTTCGCGCATTTTTCAATCCTTTGTTTTTTTTAATAATTATATAACAAATTTTTTCATGTTTGATTTTTATAGAATTACGTTATATAAATATATTATCAAACACAATATAATAGGAGCAAATTAATGAAAAATTTAGCATTATTATTAACAATGATTTTAGTAACTTCAGTATCAGCGTTTGCCGCTGAACCATTGTTATTAGAACCATTGAGTCCAACAGTTTTGTCAACCACGCCAGCAGTGTCAACTGCTCCTGCTGTGACTACAACTGGAGCAAATGGGGTTCAAGTGTCTTTGCCAGGACAAGCTGGTGTTGAAGCTACTTATGCAACAAAAACACAAATGAATACTAATATGGTACCTCAAAATGCTGCTGCACAAGGTAAAATGTTACCAGAAAAACGTAATCCAAAAGTTCGTATTCAAACTAAACAAGGTACTCAAGGAAATACTCAGTGGAATGCTGGTGGTAGAGGACATAAAACATTCTTTTAATTATTGAAAGATAGATAGAATTGAATAAAAAGCTCTCATAATTGAGAGCTTTTTATTTTGTTAAATTGTTATAATGTTGGTTATAAAATTCTTCAAATTTATCTTCAAGAATTGCTTTTCTACATAATTTTGCAAAATTAATTAGAAAATGTATATTATGAATTGATAAAAGAGTTGAAGCTGTAGATTCTTGACATTTCCATAAGTGTCTTATATATGCTCTAGAATGGTTTTTACAAGCATAGCAATCACAACCTTCTACTAGTGGACCTTTATCATCTTCATATTGTTTGTTTTTAATATTACGTTTTCCATCCCAAGTGAAAAATGAACCGTGACGAGCATTTCTTGTTGGTAAAACACAGTCAAACATATCGATTCCACGTTTAATACCGTCTAGTAGGTCTTCTGGAGTTCCAACCCCCATCAAATATCGAGGTTTGTCTTTAGGTAGTAATGGTGCGGTGAATTCAACAAATTTATTCATAATATCTTTAGGTTCGCCAACACTTAAACCTCCTATGGCGTATCCAACAGCATCGAATGTTGAAATTACACGTGCACTTTCTTCTCTTAGGTCTTCAAAAAAGGCACCCTGTACGATTGGGAAAAGTGCTTGTTTTGGATTTGTTTTTGCTTTGAAGCATCTTTCTAACCATCTGTGTGTTCTTTCCATTGCAGCCTTTGCTGTTTTGTAATCGCAAGGATATGGTGCGCATTCATCAAATGCCATTATAATATCTGCACCGATATCTTGTTGGATTTCCATTGAAACTTCAGGTGATATAAAATGCTTAGTTCCATCTTTTGGGTCTCGGAATTCTACACCATCTTCGGTAATTTTTCTTAGGTGTGCAAGTGAAAATACTTGAAATCCTCCAGAATCAGTTAAAACAGGTTTGTCCCAATTCATCCAACCGTGAATTCCGCCAAAATCTCTAATTCTTTTTGTTCCTGCTCTTAGGTATAAATGATAAGAATTAGATAAAATAATTTGAGCGTGTGTATCTTTGATCTGATCACTAGTTAATGATTTTACCGAAGAATTAGTCCCTACTGGCATAAAGATAGGAGTTTCAATTTTGCCATGTGGGGTTGTTAAAATACCAGCTCTTGCTTTTGTATTTTTGTCTTCGTGTAATAATTCATAATTGAAATAATCTTTTTCGTTCATATTTTCATTATAACATGAATAAATTTCAACAAAAAAGATGAGAGAAACTCCCATCCTTTTTGTTGTTATAAAATTAGTCGCTATGCTACGTGTTGTTGAGTATTAATCTGCATCTAAGCTTTCAACAACCAATTCTGACATACATTTACCTTCAGGGAAAAGTTCATTTTCATTGAAGTAAATAGCGATTTCTCTTTCAGCGCTTTCAGGTGAATCTGAACCGTGTACGATATTGTATTCCATAACTTGAGCAAAATCTGCTCTAATTGTACCCATATCAGCTTTGTTAGGATCTGTACATCCCATCATATGTCTTGCACCTGCTACTGCGTTGTATCCTTGTACAACCATTGCAACGATTGGACCACTTTGGATATATCTGATAAGTCTTGGGTAGAAAGGTTTACCTTCATGTTCTGCATAATGAGCTCTTGCTTGTTCATCAGAAACTTGTAGCATTTTTAACCCAATAACTTTATAACCTTTAGTTTCAAATCTTCTAATGATTTCTCCTGCTAGTCCACGCTGGACACCATCAGGTTTTACTGCAATAAAGGTTCTTTCTTCTGTGTGCATAATAAATCTCCTTTTTTAAACGTATAAGGTTATTATAGCATGTTTTTTGTTTTTTGACCAGTTTTATATCTCTATATATTCAAAACTTGGATATTCTGAGGTTGTAATTACATTATTTGCTACATTTATTAATGCATTTTCAAATAATTTGTTTATTGGTATTTCGTTATTATTTTTTAGAATTTTTGTTTTAATGAGGGGTTTTAATGTCGTAAATCCCTGTTCCCCACATCCGATGTATGGATCAATTGTGCAAGTAAATGTTCTGTTCGGGTCAATGGGGTTTCCTTTGTTATCGAGTAAATTTTCACCGTTTATACTTATTTGTATAATTTTATATAATTCATTTTCATATTTTATTTTGATACTCATGTTTTGTGAACATTGTAAAAATCGTTGATTTCCTTGGCTTTTGAGGTGTCTAAATGTTGTAGTATTTTCAAACACTTCTTTCAGTTGGGATGTTGTTATATCAATTTTTTCAATTGTTGAAGTTGCGCAAATGACTTTATCAATGTCGTATTTTGTAATAATATCGCTATCTTCTATTTTTAGAGGGTACATTGTAAAACCGGTTGAGTGAAAAGCTATATCGGTGTTGCCAGCTTGCTTCATTGCATCGGATATAAATGTTCCAAGTGGACAAGCTTCTGAATATTTTTTAGTTAAGTTTAAAACTCGTTTTGCAATTGGTTCTTTTAATTTTGAGCTTTTTTCATATTCAATAATTGGCTCTTCAAATTCTTTTATAAATTTGAATTCTGATACTGGAATTTGTTGAATATTTTTAAACGAATCTTTTAGTTCAATTTTATAAAGTGTACGAGCAAAAGAAAGAGGATAAAAAATATTGTTTTTATAATCCGGTTCTATTGGAGAATGCTCGTGTCCTCCAATAATTAAGTCTATTTCAGGTGCGAATTCTTTTAAATTCTTGCTGTATGTATACCAGTGATGATTTAAGACAATAATTTTATCGTAATCTTTGGGATTGTTCTTTATTAGGTTTGAATAGCTATCTTCTGTATTGTTTAAGTCATAGCCGAATTTTTTTGCGCAAGAATTGTTTAAGCAAAATCCGGTGATTAGTATTTTTTCGTTATTTATTTTTAGGATTTTGTGAGTATGTATCCAATCTGGTTTTTGGTTGGTTTTTGAATCAATTATATTTGCGCAGACAAAATATATCCCTGCATCTTCAAATGTTTGTATTGTATTTTTTAAATATTCAAAATCCTCTTTTTTAAATCCAAAATCGTTATTCCCAAGTGTTAGGAAAATTTGTGCTTGAGGTAGTAATTCTTTTAGTTTTAAATAGGCATTTACTGTTAATTCTTTGTCGTAAATACCTTTGAATATATCTCCGGCATCTAAAACTATAAACGGTTTATTATTGTTTTTTTCAAGGTTATAAATGCCGCTTAATAATTGACTTAAATTACGGCATTCTTGGTGAGAATCAGTTATAGCATATAAGTTTGTCATAAATCTTTTTCCAATCCTAGGATATCAAATTTTTTATTCTTAATCAACAATGGAAACAATCTTTACCATATGGTATAATTAACCTATGAATGAGAAATTAAAAGAAAGTTTGAAACTTTTACCGTCATTACCTGGGTGTTATATATATTATAACTCCGATAATGAAGTTATTTATGTTGGTAAAGCTAAGGTTTTGAAGCGTCGTGTAATGTCTTATTTTAATAGGAAACAACACGATAGTGTGAAGGTTAATGTTTTAGTATCTCAAATTGATCATTTAGAATATATAATTACTAATACTGAAGTAGAGGCATTAATTCTTGAAAGTCATTTGATAAAAAAATATAAGCCTCGTTATAATATTTTATTAAAAGATGATAAAAAATATCCATATTTTTTGATTACGAATGAAGATTTTCCAAGAATTTCCATTGTTAGAAAACGAAATATGAATGTGGAAAAGGGTCGTTATTATGGACCTTATACGAATATTCGAGCAATGCATTCAACTTTGGACTTTTTAAAAAAAATCTTTCCATTAAAACAATGTAAGACCCCAAAGTTTAAATCAAGACCTTGCCTTTATTATCATATAGGAAAATGTCTTGCTCCTTGTCAAAATCTTGTGACAAGCGATGAATATAAAGCTATAGTGAAGCAAGCGGAATTATTTTTGTCCGGTAAGCAATCTGAATTGATGAAACAATTGATGGAACAAATTCAAAAATATTCTGATGCGGAGCAATTTGAAAAAGCTGCACGATTACGTGATAGTTATTTAGATTTGAAAAAGACTTTAGAAAAGCAAAAAGTTGTATATGAAAATACTAAGTTAAATGAAGATGTTATATCTTTGATGCACGAAGATGGTATTCTTGCAATTGTAATTATGATGGTTCGAGAAGGTCGATTGATTGATAAAAAAGACTTTACGTATGAAGTTGAGCAAGATGAAAAGACAGAGTTTTTTGCGACATTTTTCAAAGAATATTATAATACTTTATCTTTGGAATTCCCTGACAAAATTGTTTCAAATGAGTTAGAGGCAGTTGGAGATAAAGCTTTATATGAAGAATGGTTGCAAATCATTTCTAATAAAAAAGTGAAAATTAGTTATGGTAAATCTGCACAAGGTAAAGAATTACAGTCTTTAGCTGATAAAAATTGTAGGGTAGTTCTAGATAATGCGAAGTTGTCTAAAATGTCCAAAATAAGGGATGATTTTAATAATATTGGTTCTTATTTAAAAGAAAAACTTAAATTAGATAATTTTCCGTATCGAATTGAGTGTTATGATATTTCTCATATTCAAGGAACAAATACAGTAGCTTCTATGGTTACATTTATAAATGGTTTAAGTAAAAAATCGGAATATAGGAAATTTAAAGTTAAATCAACAGAGGGAAAACCTGATGATTTTCTTTCTATGAAAGAGGTTTTAACTCGTAGATTATCTCGATTAGGTGAAAAGGGTTGGGAAAAGCCGGACTTAATAATAATAGATGGTGGTAAAGGTCAATTATCAAGTGTTATGCAGATTGTGGAAGAACTTGGGGTTTTAGGTATAGACTTTGTGAGTTTAGCAAAAAGAGAAGAAGAAGTTTTCCTTCCTAATCAATCAGAATCAATATTGTTACCGAGAGAATCAAGTGCGCTCTTTTTGTTTCAGAGAATTAGAGATGAGGCACACAGATTTGCTATTACGTATCATAGAAATTTAAGGTCAAAAAGTGCAATAAAAGATAAAAAATAAGGTATCATTTTTATGATACCTTATTTTATTTATTTTTTTCTAAACATTGATTTTATGTAATCTTTTATACTTTCTTTCATATTTTCAATTGTTTCTGGAGCACTAAAATCTTTGTCTTCGTGAGATGATTTTCTTCTGTTTGAGATTTCTTCCATTGATAACAACTCTTCGCTTTGATAGTGTTCGCTTGCATCCATTGCATCTCCAAGTGGTGAACCGCTTTCATCCATCATGTTTCTGAAGTGTTTAGCACCTTTTTTGTTAGGTAAATCAGCTTTAGCTTCATCAGATTCACCTTCCATAGATAATGATTTTCCTTCGTCTTCCGCTTTTATGAAATCGCTCATTGCAATATAGATTTCTTTTAAATCTGCAATTACAGTACTAGAACCAAGCCATTTTCTTGCATATTTTTCATCCGGACCTAAACTACCATCAGTTTTGGTGCCGTCAGCGATATTATAAGTAGCTTCTGAGATACCGATACGGATAATTACGTGCGGATAATGGATTTTTGTGTCCATTTTTAATTTTAGATTATTATATTTTGTAACACTCATATTGGTCGCATTATGCATGTCTGTTTGACATCTAATAATGTACTCTTGTAATTTTGTTGCTAATTCGTGAAGTGTTTTCATTTTATTTCCTCTGTGTTTATTTTACACTATTTTTTTTAATTATTCAAGCTATGAATTGGAGCGGGTATTCTCCCCCCACGTTGAACAAATGTTGTTGAAGATAAATTATTTACAGGCATTATTGGAGCTTCGCCCAGTAATCCTCCATATGATATTTTATCTCCTAAGGTTTTGCCGTGAGCTGGTATGATTCTTACTGCAGTGGTTTTCTTGTTAATCATTCCAATAGCCATTTCATCAGCAATGATTCCTGCAATTGTATCTGTTGGTGTATCGCCAGGAATTGCTATCATATCAAGTCCTACAGAACAAACAGAGGTCATTGCTTCTAGTTTATCAAAAGTAAGGCAACCAATTGTTGCGGCCTCAATCATACCGGCATCTTCTGATACAGGGATGAAAGCCCCTGATAACCCTCCGACATGTGAGCTTGCCATAATGCCACCTTTCTTAACAGCGTCATTTAGCATTGCTAAAGCAGCTGTTGTGCCGTGTGCGCCTGCATGTTCCAATCCCATAGCTTGAAATATACCAGCAACACTGTCTCCAGGGGCAGGTGTAGGAGCTAATGATAAATCTATTACCCCGAATGGTATATCTAATCTTTGAGCTAACTTTCTACCGATAAGTTCTCCAGTTGAAGTAATCTTGTATGCAACTTCTTTTATTTTGTTTGCTAATTGGCTCATATCTGCATCTTTTGGTAGAGCTTCAACAGCAGCTCTAACAACTCCTGGGCCTGAAACTCCAACATTTAGAGCACATTCTGGTTCACCCATTCCACAAAAAGCTCCTGCCATAAATGGGTTGTCTCCTGGGACGTTACAGAATACTACAAGTTTTGCAGCTCCAATTCCATCTCTATCGGCAGTGATTTCTGCAGCTTTTTTAATGATTTCTGACATTTTTAAAACTGCATCCATGTTTATACCGGCTTTTGATGAGGCAAGGTTTATGGATGAACATACTCTTTCTGTTGTTGCCATAGCTTCAGGTATACTTTCAATTAGTAAGTTATCACCTTTTGTACAGCCTTTTTCAACTAAAGCTGAAAAACCTCCTATAAAGTTTACACCAACTTCTTTTGCTGCTTTATCTAGAGTTTGTGCTATTTTGACATAATCAGGATTTTTGCAAGATTCTCCAATAAATGAAATTGGAGTTACTGCAATTCTTTTATTTATAATTGGTATAGAGTATTCATCCGCTAGTTCATCAGCGTATTCTACCAAGTTTTTTGCGTATTTTTTTATTTTGTTATAGATATTGTCACATACAGTGTCGATATCTTCTGAGATACAATCTCTAAGGCTCAAAGCTAATGTAACAGTCCTGATATCAAGATTGTACAATTTTATCATATTTATTGTTTCTAAAATATTATTTGTATCTATCATTTTTTTAATCCCAATGCTGTAGAAACATCCCAGCTTTTTACTTTTAACTTTAACTCAACACGACGGCTTTTGTCGTAATCCTCAACTCCGTCAATAATTACAGGTTCATTGTAACTTTTTCCTTCTACAACAACTATCTTTCTAAAAGGTTCAGAATATTCAGGATTGTAGTTTGTGGAAAACATATATTCTGTTACTGCATGCGCACGCTTTAAGCTTAATTCCATATTCTTTAGGAATTGTTCTTCTTTTGTTTTTAGCCCTGCAAATGTTTGTGAATCTGTATGCCCTTGTATTATAACATATTCAATCTGTTCTGCCAATTCTTTGTCTGCAAAAATTGATTCAATATATATTGGTGCAATTTTATCTAATAATTTTTTACCTTTATCCGACAAAACATAACTGTTTAATTCAAAAAGTTCAACGTCAGAGATTTTTAAATCACCTGTCATCTTATCTATTTCAATTTGAATATCTTCGCTGTTAAGATGTCCGCCAACTTTTTCTGCTTCAAATTTAGTACTAATTTTTTCAGAAACTTCCATTTGGATTTTTTGTTGCTGTACAGTTTGTTGTGAAAAACCTGTCATTGCTAATACAAAAAGGGTAATAAAGATAATTGCCAACCCTAATAATAGGTCAGCCATTGTTACCCAAAAGATATTGCCTTCGGCATCGTTATTGTTATTTTTTGTTCTGAATTTTATGCTCATAATTCTTTTTAGAATAGTTCATCTACAACGTCAGATGCTTTTTTCTCCTTAATTGATTCTTTTAGCTGTTTGTTTAATTGGTTTAATCCAAAAATTAAATTTTCCAAATATGGTACTAAGTTACTTGCCATACTTGAATTAAATGCAGTTTTGAATTGAGTTGGGATTTCGGAGATGATATTTGAAGTAGAATTGTTTGCTAATTTTGATTCTCTCAATAATTCGTATAAGAATTTTTCAGCAGAAATACTTGCAAATAATCCCCCCATAATTTCTTGAATTTTTCCTAGTGGGTCTTTACATAGTTTGTTGTATAAAAATCGTTCAATCAGTAGATATATTAATGATGAACCAACTGCAATAACAGAAACCATTGCTGCAGTTTGCATATTAACCATGAACCCTGAAACTGAAGCTATAGTTTTCTCTTGTGTTGAAAAATCTATTCTTCCGAATGCAATTGCAATATTCAAGAATGTAAACAATGGTCCAAACCCTGTTAAAATTGTAGGGATGGTTTGTGTCATTTTGTAGTTAAATTTAGATGTAACCAATGTTTCTTCGTTAAAATAATACAAAGGATCAGCTGTAGTTTGTATATTTTGAACAGTAGATGATACGTCTTTGTATTGTACATTTTGTGTTCCAGATTGTATTGCGATTGATTCAGAAAAAACTAAAGTGTTTTTGAATTCAGCCCAAACAGATGAAACATATGGGTTTTGGCTCATCCAATTGTCAATTTCTTTGAATCGAAAATTCAAATCGTTTTTCTTAAAGCCTTCCATGTATTTTATGATTAAATTAAGATTTGATCCTGTTTTTGCATATTTTGTTAGACAGTATATTGTAGATGCAAAAAATGTAATCAGCACTATCAATATAGGGATGTCTGTAAGTATTTTTACAATAAAATTCATCATAACTCTCCACTTATTGCCATTATTGTAACATATTTTCCCCCTTGTGGCAATGGCTATTTTAGTATGAATTTTAGGCCTTCATGCAGGTATTTACCAATCATAATTAAAAGAAAGCTTATGATTAAGTCGTAAATGATTTTTAAACCGCTCTGTGCGCAAATCCAACCAAGTATAAAAGTGCTTCCTGATTGTTTTATTAGCGCTATGCAGATCATATACAATATCCCCAAGATATGTATTGTGAATACTCCAGCTAGAGTTGCTTTTATCATGTCTGGGAAAGAATATTTGTCTAATAATTTCCCTGAAATTATGATTGCTGGAATGTAAGCTAGTATGTATCCAAAACCATATTCTGCAAAATATTTAGGTCCGCCACCAAGAGCAAATATAGGGATGAAAAATAATCCCATTAAGATGTATATAATTGCGCTGGTAAGAGCCATTTTGCGTCCTATTGTCGAACATATGAACAATAAAATAGGGATTTGTGGAATAAAGTATAAGCTATATATAAAATTTTCGTGAGTAAGATTTTTATTGGTAAAAATATCAACAGGAATTATGTAATGTTTGATGTTGATATTTAAAAATGTTGCACCAATTAGTAATAATACACATGTAATTATCACAACAAAATTCACAAGCGGTATTTTAACTGCTCTTTTTTTCTTGGTAGGACGTTTCATTTTTGGTATTAAAACTTCTTCGCTCATTTTATAATGATGTTTTCCTCTAAGGTCTTGACGGTTTTGTTATAATTATCTTTGAATTCATCAAAGAAAATGTTTTTTGTCCACATGATGAGTGCATCTTCATTGTTATCTTGGTAATAACCTTTTCTTGTTCCAAATGATGTAAACCCATATTTTGTATACAGATTTATTGCAGCTTTATTGCTTACTCTAACCTCAAGTGTTATATATTTAATTTTTTCTTCTATGCAATCGTCAATTATTCGTTTTAAAAGGCTTTGACCATAATTCCTTTTTCTGAACTCTGGAGAAATTGCAATGGTTGTAATGTGAGCTTCCTCTAGAATATGCCAACAACCTGCATAACCGACAAGTTCACCAGAAGCTGTTTTTGCAGTGTAGTATTTGGCTAATTCGTTATTTAATTCATTGAGGAAAGATTCTTTTGACCAGTGATGGTCGCCATATGCGGATTCTTCAATTTTAATAACCCCGTCTATATCTTCGGGTGTCATTCTGCGAATATAAATCTCTTCAATGCTCTTGTTCATAATCACATGTTAGCACGAGGAATTTTTGCTTGCAATAACATTAAAAATCCTAAATAATATCTCTGAATATTTTATTAATAATTCACACAATAAACTTTCTTAATAAAAATTTACAAACATGCTAAAAATCTTATTTTGAAAGCATTTAAAACAAACCTTAAAAATACTGGTTGTGTTGTATTATTAATTAAATAATATAAGAATTTTATGTTAAGATAGCTTAAAAACCCTTTATTAATCGCTTGCAAACAAATATTTTGCAAGTAGAATTAAAATATCCCATGATTGTGGGTAGTTTTACAAAGCCGAAAAATGAGGAAAATATGGCAAAAGACGTAATAGAATTAGAAGGTACGATTGTAGAATCAATGCCGAATGCCATGTTCAAGGTCAAACTTGAAAATGGTCATGAAATATTAGCACATATCTCAGGTAAAATCAGAAAAAACTTTATTAGAATTTTGCCTGGTGATAAGGTAAAAGTTGAAATGACCCCATATGACTTAACAAAAGGTCGTATTACATTTAGACTTAAGTAACACAAAATCTCACGTACAAATTTATATATAAAGGAAAAAAAAATGAAAGTAAGAACATCAGTAAAAAAAATGTGCGACAAATGCAAATGTATTAAAAGAAAAGGCAGAATCGCAGTTATATGTGAAAACCCTAAGCACAAACAAAGACAAGGATAATTCCTTGATGTTGCTGAACTTGCGAGCGTAACGGCAGGTGGTGAGGAAGTATTTATGCCTCATATCAAAAAAAATCTAACAACAAGAAAAGGAGAAAATTAAATGGCAAGACTAGTAGGGGTAGATCTACCTCGTAACAAAAGAATGGAAATCGCATTAACTTATATCTATGGTATCGGACCAACTAGAGCTAAGAAAATCTTAGAAGTTACCGGTATTTCACCAGACTTAAGAACAGATGATTTAACAGAAGAAGATATTAGATTACTTCGTAACGAACTATCAAATTATAATATTGAAGGTGACTTGAGACGTGAAGTTGCAATGAATATTAAACGTCTTCAAGAAATCGGTTCATTCAGAGGTATGCGTCACAAACGTAAACTTCCATGCCGCGGTCAAAGAACAAAAACAAATGCTAGAACACAACGCGGTAAAAAAACTGGCCCAGTTTCTAAAAAGAAATAAGCCTTAGTTA
Source organism: Candidatus Gastranaerophilaceae bacterium (assembly GCA_045613725.1). Classification (GTDB taxonomy): domain Bacteria; phylum Cyanobacteriota; class Vampirovibrionia; order Gastranaerophilales; family Gastranaerophilaceae; genus Zag111. The sequence goes on along the minus strand of JAZLBN010000080.1, from coordinate 4,051 downwards.
AATGTATTAATTAATAAAGATAAAGTAAAAGATAAAGGAAATAGAAATGGCAAGACCACAAAAAACTAAGAAAAAAGAAAAGAAAAACGTATTGCAAGGTGTTGTGCATATTCAATCAACATTTAACAATACAATTGTAACATCTACAGATACTCAAGGTAATGCTATTGCTTGGGCAACAGCTGGTGCTTCTGGGTTCAAAGGTGCTAGAAAAGGTACTCCATTCGCAGCTCAATCTGCTGCAGAATTGGTTGCTAAAAAATCAATTGATCAAGGTATGAAAAAAGTTGAAGTTCATATCAAAGGACCTGGTTCAGGTAGAGAAACTGCTATCAGAGCTATCCAAGCTGCAGGTTTGGAAATTACTCTTATCAAAGACGTAACTCCAATCCCTCACAATGGATGTCGTCCACCTAAAAAACGTCGTGTATAATGCACGATGAGATTACATGATGTAGTCTGAATTGTGAAAGTAATACGCGGGGGCTTGCGAATTAGTCCAAACGCAAACCATAGATGCCCCGCACAAGAAAAGGAGAAATTATAAAATGTCAAGATATACAGGACCAACCAACAAATTATTTAGAAATAAAAAAGTTAAAGATTTGTCAAATAGAAAATTAACATCTTCTATGAGACAAACAGCATCAGGCCAACATGGTGCAGTTAGAAAAAAACTTTCTGAATATGCTATTCATTTGGCTGAAAAACAAAAAATCAGATTTACTTACTTAGTAAGTGAAAAACAATTCGTAAGATACTACAACGAAGCTGCTAGAAGAAGTGGTGTAACAGGTACTATTCTATTACAATTATTAGAATCAAGACTTGATAACATTTTATTCAGAGCAGGTTTTGGTATTACTCGTAAACAAACTAGACAAATCGTTAACCACGGTCACGTTCTTGTTAATGGTAGAAAGGTTGATATTCCTTCTTACTTAGTTAAAGCGGGTGATGTAGTTACTGTTAAAACAAAAAGCTCAAAATACTTGAATGATGTAATCGGTATGATCGATATGGCTTGTGCTCCAGCTTGGATGACAATCGATAAAGATGCATTAAAAATTACATTTGACAGAATTCCTGAAAGAGAAGAATTAGATCCGGAAATCAAGGAACAACTTGTAATCGAATATTATTCTAAGTAGGAATTGTAAGTAGTAAGCATTAGCTTATATAACTAGCAATTAAGTAGAGTATAACTAGGAGAAAAAAGAATGGAATTAAAAATTAAATGTGTTAATACAGCAACAAGTTCTGACGGTTCACAATATGGTAAATTCGTAATTGAACCATTAGAAAGAGGATTCGGTACTACAATTGGTAACTCTTTAAGACGTGTATTATTATCAAGTCTTGAAGGTACAGCAGTTACTAGTGCAAGAATTGAAGGTATTACTCACGAATATACAGCAATTCCTGGTGTTTTAGAAGACGTAATTGACGTTATGTTAAACTTGAAAGGTTTAGTTGTTAAAACTGACTCTAAAGAATCTCAACACTTAAGAATTGACGTTGATAAACCTGGTCCAGTATTGGCAAGTGATATTCAATTACCAGCTGGTGTTAAAGTTGTTAATCCAGATTGGTTAATTTGTACAGTTGCTGATGGCGGTTCATTCCACGCAGATATAATCGTTGACACTGGTAAAGGTTATATTCCAAATGATGTTCCAAGAGATGCTAAAGATGCGTCAATCGATGTATTACCTATTGATGCTACATTCATGCCAATCAAGAGAGTTAGCTACAACGTAGAAAGCGCTCGTGTTGGTGATGCTTTAGACTTCGATAAATTGACTTTAGAAATCTGGTCAAACGGATCAGTTGATGTTCAAAATGCATTAAGCCAAGCTTCAAATCTATTGATTGAACACTTTATGCAAATTGCTTCAATTACAGGTCAACCTGTAGTAGCTCCAATGCCACAAGTTGTAGATGTTATTGAAGAGGAAGAAGAAGCTCCAACAATGACAATTGAAGAATTAGAATTGTCAGTAAGAGCGTACAATTGCTTAAAAAGAGCAAGCATCAATTCTATGGCAGAATTATTGAAAAAATCAGAACATGATTTATTAAATATTAAAAACTTCGGTAAAAAATCATCAGATGAAGTTATCGAAAGATTACACCACTTTGGTTTAGATTTAGCTCCAAGCCCAGTGGAAGAAGATTTAATCGGTTAGTCCGGTTAATTAATGGTTAATACAATTAATTAATAAGTAAAGGATACAAAAATGAGACACCAAACAAAAAAACATACGCTTGGTAAGGCGCAAGATCAAAGAAAGGCTTTATTGCGTTCTTTGGCAACTGAGCTTTTTGTGCACGGTGAGATCACAACAACTATGGCTAGAGCAAAAGCTTTAAAACCATATGCTGAAAAGATTATCACTCTTGCTAAAAAAGGCGACCTTCACTCAATTCGCCAAGCTGCTAGATATATCTATAATAAAGAAACTGGCAAATTTATGGACTTGGCTACAGGTGAAGTATTTGAATCACAACAAGCTGATAAAAAATTAGCTTCACAAACAGTTCTTAGAAAATTATTTGTTATTATTGGCAAACAATATTCTGAGAAAAAAGGTGGCTATACTAGAATTTACCACTTACCACCTAGACGTGGTGATGCTTCAGAAATGGCACTTATTCAATTGGTGTAATATCTGATGCGATATGCATTTCAAGTTCAGTACATAGGTAAAAACTATGCAGGAAGCCAGATTCAATTTCAAAATGGTAAACAAATAGAAGCTCCAACTGTACAAGGAGAACTTGAAAAAGCGCTTAGTACATTGATAAAATCAAGTAGAAATACTGATAATAATAGACCGATTAAGGCAAATTTTTCCGGAAGGACAGATAAAGGTGTTAATTCACTGGGTCAGGTAGTCCATTTTGATACAGATGAAACGATTGTTGCTTCAAAGTTTCTCTATCAGATAAATGAGATTTTACCTGATGATATATCAGTCACAGACTTGCGGGAAGTTGATAAATCGTTTCATGCTCAAAAATCTGCGAAAAAGCGTTATTACAGGTTTGAATTTATAAATAGACGTTGTAAGAACGCTTTTGACGGAGATTTAATGAGGGTTAAGTTCCCGATAAATATAGACAGGATGCAAAAATCTTTGAATTATTTGTTAGGTGAACATGATTTTTCAAGTTTCAAAAGTTCCGGAACGCTAAACCCAAGCAAAATTTGCATTATATATGAAGCGAAAGTTTCAAAGGTCGATGACAAAGTGATTATTGATATTGTTGGGAATAGATTCCTTTATAATATGGTAAGAACAATTGTCGGAACCCTTCTTGAAATAGAAGGACACAATTTAGAACCTGAGCATATGAAATATGTCTTGGATTCACAAAACCGTACAAAAGCGGGAAGAACAGTTGATCCATATGGATTAACACTAATGAAAGTAATGTATTAAATTAATAAATGGAGAAATGCAATGAAAACATATTCAGCAAAACCTCTAGAAGTTGAAAGAAAATGGTATGTAATCGACGCAGAAGGCGAAGTACTTGGCCGTCTAGCTGTTCGTGTTGCTAACATTTTAAGAGGTAAAAACAAACCTGAATACACTCCACACGTTGATACTGGCGATTTCGTTATTGTTATCAATGCTGCAAAAGTTGTAGTTTCAGGTAATAAAGAAACTGATAAAGTTTACTTACACCACACTGGTTACCCAGGTGGCTTAAAATCAGCTACATTCAAAGAATTGATGGAAAAAGATCCTAGAATCGTTATTGAACATGCAGTTCGTGGTATGTTACAACACAACACTCTAGGTGCTGAACAATTCGGCAAATTAAAAGTTTACGCTGGTGCTGAGCACCCACACGCTGCTCAAAAACCAATCGTTCTTGAAAAGGAGGCTAAATAATGGCAGATACTGAAATCAGAGCAACAGGTCGCAGAAAAACCTCTATCGCAGTTGTAAAATTGGTTAAAGGTAGCGGCAGAATTTTCGTTAACGGTAAAAAATTAAGAGATTATATCGGTAACAGACCAGCTATCGAAATGCTAGTT
>JAZLBN010000079.1:0-25855 GCA_045613725.1 Candidatus Gastranaerophilaceae bacterium | reverse complement strand
ACTCATTACTCATACTATAAACCCTTTCCTATATACACAAAAAATACTATCGGCAAAATTACAGATAAAATTACAGTCAAACCGACACAAATTTCATCATATTCACCTAACTTATTACCCTTGGAATCTTTGAATTTATTTAGCCACAATGAAATCAAATCTATTAATGACCAAATACCAAAACCGCCACCGGTTAAAAATTGAATAATACCAATTAAAACATAACCGGTATATATTCTATGTAGTCCGAACGCACCAAAGAAAAAACATAACAACAATGTGGTACCATGTGGTTTTTTATCTTCTTCAATTCCAATAATATCATTTGTTACGTCGTACAAAATAATTCTCCAACATTTTCTTATAATAATATTACATTTAACCAAATTTTAAATCATATAACAGCAGTACTTATTTACCAGTAGAGCCAAATCCACCTTCTCCCCTAGCAGTTTCAGTCAATTCGGTAACAACTTCAATTTTTGCTTGTTCATATTTAGCAATAACCATTTGCGCAATTCTTTCTTGCGGTTGAATTGTATAAGCCTCATTTGAAACATTAACAACTGCAACACAAACTTCTCCACGATAATCTTCATCTATTGTTCCAACACAGTTAATTAAAGTAATCCCATGTTTAATAGACATACCAGAACGTGGACGAATTTGAGCCTCATAACCGTGTTCTAATTCAATTTTCAAACCTGTAGGAATCAATTTCCTTTCTAAAGGCTTTAATTCAACCGGTTCACTAATAGCCGCACACAAATCCATGCCACCAGCACCTTCTGTTTTATATTCTGGTAAAACTTCATTATGTGGTAATCTTTCAATTCTTAAAACTGTCATACTTAACTCTCCTTTTCATACTCTAATTATAATAAAATATTATATCAATTTTGTAAAATTATTAAAACCCCGACAAATAAAATTGACGGGGCTTTAATATTAAATTATACAAACTTAAGCTTTAACTGACTTCAACTCTTCTTCAATTTTAGCTAAAATTTCATCGAGTTTTGAAGCATCTTTAACGCCACCTTGAGCAAAATTTGGCCTACCGCCACCATTTGCTCCAGTTGCTTTCGCAATTTCGCCAACAATTTTACCAGCATTTACGCCTAATTTTACAAAATTATCAGAAACTTTAACAACAACTGTAGTAGGTCCAGCTAAAACGATTATACTGTCACCTAATTTTTGTGATAAGAACTCTAAGCCAATTTTAATACCTAAAGGTTTTGCTTCTACTTTTGAGATAAACAATTTACCACCTTCAATATCTTGAGCTTTTGATACAAATGAAGCAAATTTACCCTTCGCATTTTCTTCTTCAAGTTTTTCAATTTGCTTTTGCAATTCTTTATTTTCATCTGCAAGTTTATCTACTCTATCCACAACTTCATCAAAATGAGATTTGAATTTTGCAGATAACTTATCAATTTCAGTAGCCTTTGCATTCAAATAGTTAATTGCTGAACCAGAAACAACAACTTCTACACGTCTTGTACCTGCAGCAATTGCACTTTCTGAAACGATTTTTACCAATCTCAAATCCTTAAGTTCTCTAGCATGCGTACCCGCACAGAATTCTTTTGATATAGAAATTCCGTCTTTTTCAATTGAAACAACTCGAACTTCATCTCCATATTTTTCACCAAACAATGCTGTAGCACCAGTTAATTCTGCCTCTTTAATACCCATAACTTTAGTATTAACACTATAACCTTCACCTATCCATTTGTTCATTAAAGTCTCAACTTTAACAATTTCATCAGACGACATTGCCCTAGAGAATGTAAAATCAAATCTCATACGATTTTCTTCAACTAAAGAACCGGCTTGCTTAACTTCATCTCCAAGAACTTTAATCAAAGCTGCTTGTAGTAAGTGAGCTGATGTATGGTGAACTCTAATTTCTTCACGACGAGCCAAATCAATTGTAGCTTTAACTTCATCACCAATTACAACTTCACCATTTAAAAGTTCACATCTGTGTACATACAAATCATTTACTTTAAATGTAGTTAGAACTTCAGCTTTTAAGTTTTCAGATTCGATAATACCACTATCACCGATTTGCCCACCACATTCTGCGTAAAATGGAGTTTTGTCTAATACTATATCTACAAAACCTTCACCCTCAACTTGAGCCAAGATTTTTGCAGCAGCTTCGTTTTCAGAGTAACCTATGAATTCAGTCGAACCAACTTCTTGCTCTATTTTTGCATACTTAATATCACCAGTAACTGAAATTTTTGCAGTAGCCGCTTTTGCACGTTCTTTTTGTTCTTGCATTGCAACTTTGTAACCGGCTTCATCAACTTTTAAACCGTTTTCTTCTGCTATTTCACGAGTCAATTCAAATGGGAAACCATATGTATCATATAGTTTAAATGCACTTTCTCCATCAATGTCTTTTTTCGCATCAATGAATTCATCAAGCATTTTATAACCTCTATCAAGAGTTTTGCCAAATCTTTCTTCTTCTTTCTTAATAGTATCAATAACTTTTTGCTTATTTTTCACCAACTCAGGATATGCTTCACCATAGTATTGAACAATTACATCTACTAATTTATACAAAAATGGTAATTCCATACCTAAAATTTTACCGTGACGTAATGCACGACGAAGAATCATACGCAACACATAACTTCTGCCTTCATTACCTGGAATTACACCATCAGATATCAAGAAAGAAACGCATCTTGCATGGTCTGTAATAATTCTTAGAGATATATCTGTTTTTTCAGATTTTTTATAAGGAACACCGCTCATCTCTGAAACCTTATCCATAATAGGTTTTAACAAATCGGTTTCAAAAGTTGAAGCAACTCCTTGGCAAACCATTGTAATACGTTCTAACCCCATACCTGTATCTACATTTTTCTTATTCAATGGAGATTGGTTACCTTCTTCATCTTGGTATAATTCTGTAAATACCAAGTTCCAAATTTCAACCCATCTATCGCATTCACAAGTATCAATACCACAATCATCAGAACATTTTAAATCTGCACCTAAATCATAGTGAATTTCTGAACAAGGTCCACAAGAACCGGAAGCCCCTGGAGGTCCCCAGAAATTATCTTTTTTACCTTTACGTTTTATACGTTCAGCAGGAACACCTACTTCTCTCCATATATCGAAAGCTTCATCATCTGTTTCAAAAATAGTAATCCAAAGTCTATCTTTATCTAATTTTAAAACTTCAGTAACAAACTCCCACGCCCAAGGAATAATTTCTCTTTTATAATAATCTCCAAAAGAGAAATTACCTAACATTTCAAAGAATGTATGGTGTCGAGGAGTTCTACCAACATTTTCAATATCTGAATCTTTTCCACCTGCACGAGCGCATTTTTGACAAGATGTTGCACGAGCCGGCTCATAAGGACAAGGTTGAATTTCTAAAAACATCGGCAAAAACTGTAACATACCTGCAGTTGTCAAAAGTACAGTTGGATTATCTGGAACTAGACTTGAACTTTCTACAACTGTATGTTGACGTTTATTCTTAAAATAATCTAAATATAATTTTCTGATTTCATTTCCGGTTAGCATAATATTTCCTTTTCTTACATTTATCTGGGAATATTATACGATAAAAATACCTAAAAGAATAATCTTGTAAACAATAGTTAAACAATATCAATATCAATATCAATTAAATTTCTCTTAGCAGCTACATATGCCAAAAAAGTTCTATTACTAACATTTAACTTTCTAAGCACGGCACTAACATGTGCTTTGGCTGTATGAGTACTGATAAACAATTTTTCTGAGATTTGAATATTAGTATAACCTTTACAAACCAACTCCAAAACTTCTAATTCTCGTTTAGTTAACATAATGATAAATCCTTTCTACTATATTGTTAAACCATTAATAAAATGCAACAAATTAAGGATAATTCAGTTTTTAAAAGTTTTACAAAACTTTATATTTACAATAAAAAAATAAACACTTGCAAGAAAAAATTTTTCGTGTTAGGATAAGAAAGCACAAGCCCTGGTAGCTCAGCTGGATAGAGCAACCGCCTTCTAAGCGGTAGGTCATTGGTTCGAATCCAATCCAGGGTGATTTTCTATTTTAGAGGGTTTCAACCCTCTTTTTTAATGCATAACAAAAAGGAACAAGTAGACCTGTTCCTTTTTATAAATTACACATTTACATTAAATTAATAATTTTTTGACTTTTCAAAGAAATAACTTTTTGGGTGAGCACAAACCGGACAAACATCTACAGCTTCTTTTCCTTCGTAAGAAAATCCACAGTTGCCACATTCCCAAATGATAGCATCAGGTTTTGTAAATACTACCCCAGCATCAATATTCGATTTCAACTTTCTATATCTTTCTTCGTGGTTTTTTTCTACCTTTGCAACATTTTCAAATAGCAACGCAATTTCATCAAAACCTTCTTCTCTAGCTTCTTTTGCAAAAGTTGCATACATATCTGTCCATTCATAATTTTCACCAGCAGCCGCATCTTCCAAATTATCCAATGTTGAAGGAATTTTACCACCATGCAAAAGTTTAAACCAAATTTTTGCGTGTTCTTTTTCATTGTTAGCTGTTTCTTCAAAAATTCTACTTATTTGTACGTAACCGTCTTTTTTAGCTTGAGAAGCATAATATGTATACTTATTGCGAGCTTGAGATTCACCCGCAAAAGCTTCCATTAAGTTTTTCTCTGTTTTTGAACCTTTTAATTCCATAATAACGCCCTCACTTTCTATAATAATTTAACAATATTGAGTATAACTAAAATTAACATCTTTATCAAAATATTTCAAAAATTTAATCATACGGTTGAAACTCAACATAACATACGTTATAATATTAATAGCAGTTAAAAATACTGCCTTTTGTTCATTTAGAATGGAAAGGGGCGAAGAGCCCCTTTTTATTTTGCGAAATTTATTTTACTATTAAGTACCACAAATAAATTAAATATATAATCAGGAAAGAACAACCTTCCCATCTGGTAAGTTTTCTATCTCCAACAGTGAATACATATAACAAAATCGTAGACACAATAGCTACTATACCATCTAAAACAAACGCAGAATCAAATACTATCGGTTGAATAGTACAAGTTAAACCCAATACGAATAAAATATTAAATATATTAGATCCGATAATGTTACCAACAGCCAAATCCGGTTGTTTTTTTAATGCGGCAATAACACATGTTACAAGCTCTGGCAAACTGGTACCTATTGCAACTATAGTTAAACCTATTATTCTATCCGAAACCTTTAACATCTGAGCGATTTCAATAGCTGAATTTACTGTCAAATCACTACCATAAACTAATGCCACCAGACCTCCAATTATACTAAACAAAGTTAACCACGAATTCATTGGCTTTTGATTATCTTCTAGTGATTCAGATTTTGATTCCTTAGCCATTTTAAACAGGTAAGCAAGGAATATACAGAATAGCAAAAGTAAAATAACACCGAAGATTCTATTTAACGTATGTAAATAATACCCGACACCACACAATAAAGCTGTTATCAGAAATACAAATGGCATTTCATATTTAACAGAATTTTTCTGCAATTTTAAAGCACACATTGCTGAAGTTAAACCTAAAATCAACAGAACATTTACAATATTACTTCCTAAAACATTACCAATAGCAACTCCTGTTATACCTTTGAGCGCAGAATTTATAGATACGCTAGCTTCTGGTGCACTTGTTCCCATTGCAACGATAGTCAAACCAATTACAATTTCTGGAATTTTAAACTTCTTAGCTAGTGCTGATGCACCTTTGATAAAAAAATCTGCACCTTTTATTAGCAATGTAATACCAATTATTAAAATAAAAATACTCAATAACATATTTAACCTCTCTTTTTTAGTTCATTATACCATTTACATAACAAAACAAATCATAAAAGTAACCGAAATAAGTATGCAAACCAGAAATATTGCCAATTTAATAAACCACAAGAAAATTTAAACTAAAAACATCAAAAGGAGGTAAAAATGTTTTACAATGTTTTAGAAGCAAAAAATATGATTGAATTAGGGGAACAAAAGTATAAAAAAGAAGTTCTTCTACAAAAAGATAGCAGTAGTTTTGAAATTTTAGCAATAAAAAAAGATGAAATTATCGATACTCACACCGCAGAAGATGATGCCGCTTTGTATATAATCGATGGAGAAATAGAAATCCACTTTGATGCTGAAAAATTTATAGTAAAAAAAGGGGAACTAATTATGTTTAAAAAAGATGCTCAACATAAAGTTTTAGCAAAAAAAGATAGTAAACTCTTCTTAATTAAACTATAACATTACAAAGGTCGACTATAATAGTCGACCTTAATTTATATACTCAGAAAGCATTTTACTTATAAAATCCATTCGCTTATCATCAGGAAATTTCTTTAACAATTTCATATAATATCGTTTAACTTCTTTACCATTCTTCAATATAAATTCTTTTAAACGCCGGATTTTAACAAACTTACACATATGTTCAAGACTTTTTTCATAATCTTTTAGCTCGTAATAACAAAAACTTAAAATAGCATTTCTACCACCCAATTCATTAATTTCTTTGCTATCAAGTGGTTCAATATACTCAAGAACTTTCTCAAAATCTTTATCCTTACACTTACGTTTATTATAAAACACAACACCTTGTGCGTATTTAGTCCAACAAGAATCAGGATCAAGTTCTACAAGTTTTTGAGTTACCTTCGCAGCCTCATCATAATTCCTTTGCATTTGCAATACTGAAATTTTGGACTCTAATAAACATACATCATCTGGATATGCTTCTAAAGCTTCTTCAACAAGTTTTAATGCTCTTTTATAACGACCATACATATTTAAAGCACATACATAGTGATTATACGCCTCATTATTCATACAATCACCATTAGCTAAATATAAATCATACGCTTTTTTATAATTTTTTACAGCATTTTTATAATCATGTAATTTGTAACTATAAACATGTGCCCTAAAATAATACCCTTCAGGATTTCTTTTTTCATATTTAATAGCCTTATTTGCGTATTCAAGAGCTTTATCTATATTATCTTCTTGCGCATATATAAAACATAATTTAGAATACATTTCTACATCTTCAAATCCGAGCTTTTCGGCTTGGAGAAATGATTCCTTTGCTTGCTTTTCTTGCCCTACCAAAAAATATGCAAATCCTTTTCGATAATAACCTAAATAATATTCTTTCTCTAAAAATATTGATTTATTTGCATATTCTAAAGCTTTATCTAAATTATCTAACATACTATAACAATAAGATATCTCAAAATATAGATAATGCTCCTGCAAACCTAAACTTTCTGATTTTAAATAATATTTCAATGCATTTTTAAAATCATCCTTTGTATAATATATCCAACCTTTCCAATACCAAGAAAAAGCATGTTTTGGGGCAATTTCAATAGCTTTCTGAGCATACTCAAGCGATTTCAAATGATTATTAATTTCTGGAGAATTATACATCTCTGAAATTTGACGACACATTGTTGCATCATCATCACAATCATATTTAAAAGCTTTCAAGCCATATTCTAAACATTTTTCTTTATCTTCTAAATGGTAATAACAGCTCGCAATAATAGAATATGCAAATCCATTTTCAGAATCCATATCAAGTGATTTTTGAGCATATTCTATTGATTTGTCATAATCACTTTTCGAGCCATATATCCAAGCGATAAAAGCCAACATATCAGAAGATTCATAACCTTCATTTTCAGACGCTAGAAATTTATCTAATGCCAAATCATCTTTATTTTGTCGATAAAAGCATAAACCCTCATTAAATAGAGCATAACCTCTACGAGAGTCTCCCTTTTCTTTATGCTTCCTTCTATAGTTTATATTAAACTTAATAACTTTATTATCTTCCAACCTAGGTCTCCTTTATTATATTTTTAATAAAAATATAGATAATTTCAAGAGATAAAAAAGAACCGTAGCGGTATGCTACGGTTCTTTTTTTGAATATTGATTGAAAATTATTGAGCATTCAATAATCCATAAGCGGCATCCCAACCACTCATACCACCTCTTATTTTATATTTAGAAAGAGTTGATGAACTATTTTTCTTTGCTTTAGCTTGAGCTTTTGTATTTTTTGATTCTTGTTTTTTATTAGCATTTCTTTCTGATACAACCTGAGTTGCATAAGTTAAAAAGTTTCTATACTCATTACATCCATATCCAGCTTTTTCTTTCGCAGGAAAAGCATATGAAATATAGTTGTAAACACTCATTGCTCTGTCTGCATTTGCTGGTTTACCTTGTAATGTTTCCCAATAAGTTCCAGATTGCTTTGTAATCACAACAATAATTGCCAGAGGGTTATATCCAGCATTTACCATCAATTCTGCAGCCATAATATCTGCTTCTTTATCTTCTTTTGACGCTTTATAATTAGCTGCAAAATTTGAAACTGTTTCATTTGTTGTAACACCTGTTCCTGCCTGAGTTTGAAGCAGCTCAGCAAATTTACTTCTTGTAAAATGTCCATAAATAATATGTCCTAATTCATTTGCCACAACAGCAGCAACTTCATTATCGTTTCCTGCATATGATAATTCTGAAGAAGAAATATTAACTACCTTATCTGTTTGATAATTTGAATTATCTACAACACCTGATACAACTGTAAACTTAACATTTGCAGTAGTTATACCATTTTTTGTAAGTAGATTTTGACCAACTTCTTGAACTCTATCTGACGCATTGTATGAAGTTGCACCAACAGGCAATACCATTACAACCGCCATAAAAAGAGAAACTAAAACTTTTTTCATACTTTTATCTCCCTATCTAATACACACAAACATCCTATAACAAAATCTAAATTAATTAAAGATATTTTATCTAAACTCTAACATTTTTTGATATATAATAAAGACAATAAAATGATTTTAAGGATAAATTTATATGACAAACCACAATTCACTAATAGGATTAGCACAAATCAACTCCATTTCTGGAGCTTTGGAATATAACGCTAAACAAATTGTACAAAACATAAAAAAAGCACAAGAACACAATCTTGATTTAATTATATTCCCTGAATTAGCACTAATCGGAACAGGTTTGAATGATACAATAAACCGATACCCGCTATTAGTTGATGAAAACATTAAGTGGTTAAACGAAATAGCAAAAATCACAACAAAAACAACTGCACTAATAGGTTTTATTGATAAAATAGAAAGTAATTTTGTCAATGCAATTGCGGTTATAAACAATGGGGAAATTCAAAATATTATTCATAAGTCACAACCTAAAAACATCCATATTAACAATACAACATACAAAATAACAATTAACGACGATATATTTAATATAGATACTTGCGATGCTGATATCATTGTAAACTGTAGTTCTTCATTATCTAGAACATATAATTCTCAAAAATCTCAAACAATATATTCAAACTTTGCAAAAAATTTATCAAAACCGATTATCTATGTTAACCAATCAGGAGCTGTTGATGGATTTGTATATGAAGGTAAAAGTAAAATATTTGATATAAACGGTAATATAACAATATGTGCCAAAGCTTTTGAACAAGATTTTATTATCGCAAATCCTTTTGAGATATCAGATAAAACACTTGACCAATACAAAGAACAATCATCATTCTCTCTCGATTATGAAAACGATTTAGAAAGAACATATCTTACTATTGTACAAGGAATAAAAGATTACATTAATAAGACGGGATTAAAAAGAGCCGTTCTTGGTTTGTCTGGGGGATTAGACTCTACTGTTTGCGCTGTATTATTAGCAGATGCACTAGGAGCAGAAAATGTATACGGAATAAGTATGCCTTCAAAATTAACAAGCACAGAAAGTAAAACAGATGCTGAACTTCTTGCAAATAATTTGGGTATACATTTTGCCGAAACACCAATAAAAGAAATGGTGAATATAATTGATAATAACTTACAAGATTTATTTGAAGTTGTAGAACAAAATTGGAACTGCAGATATAAACAATCTTTCACAATGGATAATATCCAAGCAAGATCTAGAGCTGTTATACTATTTGGCGTTAGCAATGAATTTGAAAGCTGTATATCTATAGCAACATCAGACAAATCCGAATCATATATGGGATATGCAACAATTAATGGTGATATGTCTGGCGGAATCGCCCCAATTGCAGATGTTACAAAAACAAAATTATTCGCACTCGCACGTTGGCTAAATAAAAATAGAGAAGTAAAAAACACCATACCTGAATCTATAATACTAAAACGTCCAGGAGCAGAACTCGCAATTGACCCTAAAACAGGTAAAACTCTTTGCGCAGAAGACGCACTTATGCCTTATGAGTTCATGGATGAAATAATTTGGCGTATTGAAAATAACCAAGAAAGTTATAATCAAATGCTAAATTCTGAATTCCTATACGAAAAAACTAACCCTATTTCAATAAATCAAAAAATCGAATGGTTAGATAAATTTTATAAACGAATGAGCACAGCTATTTATAAATGGTCAATTTTACCACCATCAATAATTGTTGATTCCCATTCAATTAATAAATCTGATTATAAACAACCAATTACATCTTCAAAAATCAACTATAAAGGGCAAACAATTGAAGAAATAAAAAGCTTAATTCAGCAATTCTAATTATTGTAACATAATATTAAGTCGTTTCCAAAAATTACCCTACCTAAAATGCAATAACAACAAGGTATTTTCAACACTAAAATATTATTAAGAAAAATAAGAATGCTTTATGATATATTTAAAACAAAGGTAATAAATATAATGAATTACAAAAATATATTAAAACATTTGTACAAACAATCTCCAATGGATTTTTACATAAGAAACAATGATTCAACTGTAATAAAATCCACAAATACAACAAATTTCATCGGTTACGAGTTTGATAAAGCACTAAACGACGATGAAATCAATAAAATATGGGAGATTATCAGAATACATAAACGACTCTCTGTCGTTATTATTTTCATTATATTTCTTATAATGTTATATGAATTCATATTCCCAAAATTTTCATTATTTTTAAACAACAATTGGTACGTTAATGCATTTATAATGCTATCATTGCTTTCCATAATAAACCAATTGATATGTTTTATCAGTACGAAAATTTTTGAAAAAAATCTGCTCAAAAACTATGGAAAATTTAAAACAACAATATTTAAATCTTCTGAAAACATTGATCAAAAATATTACTCATTATTCAAATCTGAACTAATTAAAGCTTTTATTGCACTAATATTGATTATAATCAGCACAACCGCATTTTCACCATTCAAATACACACAATCGTTAATTAACAAACACAGATACGAAGACGCAATAAAAATTGCAAAAATCGGAGCTAAAGTTCTACCGGTAGCATCTGAATGGTATTCATTAATGGGATATGCAAATTTTCAATTAGAAAATTATGATGAAGCTATAAAAAACTATGATAGCGCTCATAAATTAGGCGCAGAAGGTCTTAATATAATGAACTTTGACAATAAAATTTTCATAAAATATCATCTTGGAGACTACGACAGCGCTATTTTAGATTTTAACAACGAAATTAAAAATGCAAAAAACGATAATGAACGAGATCAATATCTATGGGATAAAGCTCAGTTTTTGTATAACACAAAAAAGTACAACGACGCTCTAACCCTATACAATGATTTGATTATTAAAGCAGAAAATGACCAAATCTTTTTACTTAAAGATAGACTTTATTTAGAAAGAGCACAAGTATACAAAAAATTAGGTGCACACGATTTGGCTAAAACAGATCTTGAAAATGCTGGAGTTCAAAATAATACATTTAATAACCCTATTCCAAAACCAATGCTTATGCTTGACGAAGAAACATTCTATGCCTATTAATTCATAAAATACCCTAAGGCTCTACCAAGTTCTTCAATAGGAATAGATTTACCGTAAGCATTTAAATTATTGAAACCACCAGAGATATTTAATTGTGAATGCGGAAATTCAATAGACAAATCATCCACATACAATTTATCCGTATATATTATATAACCATTTTTGCCTATATAAATAGGTTTTTCAGAAAAAGATGTAACCGCTTTTGCAACAAAACTTCCCACAACACCTTCAGGATATTTTGTAGTAATCAATCTTTCTATTTGAATAAACGTAGATTTGTCAAATTTTACAAATACGTTATTTATATTTAGTATTGGCAAATAATCTAAATTAAATCGATTTTTTTGTTCTGACGAATTAGAAAATTTTTCATAACACGTATTTTGACTCATATCAATATACAAATTGTCAAGCATAACCTCTTCAGGCTTGAAAGATAAGACTCTACTTTTATAAAACAATCTTCTTAACCCCAAAAATTTATCTTTACCCATATTTAAGGAATACACATTTGATACATCTAAATTAAACGATAAATCATAATTAGTTGAAAACTTTAAATTTTCAATGCGCACAGGATTACAAACTTTTTTACTCAAAAAATCCTCAATAATAGTTTTGGAGTAATTAGAATTAAAAAACGATGGTAAAACATACAACGTAAAAAGGTAACTTACACAAAAAAATAATGCTAAATATATTCCTATTCTAACAACTTTCTTTTTCATTACCCAATTTTAACATAAATAAAGAATAATAAAGGGTGAGAATAACTCTCACCCTTATTATTTTATTGTTTATTTAATTTATCTTTCAATTTACCAAACCAAGACTTTTGCTCTTGTTCCAATTTACGCTTAGTTTCAACAGCAGCAGCCTGTTCTGCTCTTAACTGTATCAACTCTTCTACTGACAAACCTTCTTCACCTGGACCTGGAATAGGTAAAGTATCAACAAAGCTTTGAGCACTTTTTATTTCTGAATCTAAAGCTAACCATTTGAAAGACTTAACCATTTTCAATGGTTTTCTGGTATCACCACGAAGAACTATTTGGAACTTTGTAGCATAATCATCTGATTTACCTTCGCTCAAATGTGGCAATGCATCCATTTCTTCTTGTGAAACTTCTTCACAGAAAAGAGCAAAAGCCTTAACTGCAACGGCATTCAAACCTGGAGTATTCTTGATTAAATTAACCGGATTAATATTAGCCAAAGGTCCAAGACTATCCGAAACCATTGAACCTAGTTTACCTCGAACCTTCATATCTGCACTATTATCAACCAACCCTACTTTACCCGCAATATACATCGACAAAACATTGCCTTGACTTTTTATCGGTGCAATATGCGCAAATCCATCCGCAAAAGTTAAGTGTCCGTATAACTCATTAAATCTTGAAGTATCAATAGTTACTAAATTTGTAATTACAGAACCTATCGTTGATGAGAAGAAAGCATTTTCTCTTATATTTTCAGCCATTATAAAATTCTCTATTTTACCAAAAGGTCCCAACTGACCATCTTTAATATTAAAATCAACGTAACCACCTAACGATTCCATTTGTTCAAGCTGAGAAACACCTTTCATAGAAATATCAGCTATAAAATTCATATTTCCAGATAAAGTATCTTTCATATTCATTACATCTAACAAAACTTTTTCCACATCAAAATTACTTCCAACAAGCTTTGCATTTAACTCTGTAGAAATTAAGTTCATAGAAACATCACCAAAGACATCTCCACCAATAGGATTCGTTTTCAAATCGTTTACATAAAAAATATTATCGTGTAAAGCAATTTTTCCGGTAGTATTTTTTACTACAATAGATCCTGTAGTAATTTTTTTCATATCAATACCACCATTTATTATATCTAACGGAATATCAGCCGGAGTATCAGCCACTACTGTTTCTGACTTTGGAAGCATTGCTAATGCCGCATCAGAGACTTTTAACAATTTATCTAAGTCTATCAACCTTGAATTGATCTGAACATTTGCAAACTTTGATTTTGCCAATAAATCCCAATTTGTACGCATATTCACATTAAAATCAGAACCATTTGCAAGAACATCCTTAACATCTATAGATACATTATTAGAACCTAAATCTAATAGTATCTCATTTACAGTTGTCATCAACTCAGGAATTCGTAAATTTCTTACACTGAAGCTTCCTGAAATTTTAGGATCTGCAACACGACCATAAGTATTTAATTTACCACTTAATGAAAATCTTGATTGTGGGAAGAAACAAATAACCCCATGCAAATCTTCTTTAAATACAACTTTTAAAAGATTTATAAAAGGTGTTGCATTCAAGTTAGAAACCATAGCTCTTACTCCAACAACTTCTTTTGCATTAAGTAAATTTGAAGCTAAGTTATTTCTAAATTGAGCATTTGGTTTTCTTACATACAAACCTGATTTATAGACTTTTATTACATCCGCATTTTTTTCAAGTAAAAACTGGACTAAAATATTTTTACCTTCAAATTGATCAATCTTAACAGGGGTTATAAAATTATCCGCACTTGCTTGCATTTGGACAACTGACTTCAACTTATTCCCCTTAGATTCAACTGTGGCTTTTAATGGAACCTGACCTTTCGAAGATAAATATGGCGCTACAGATTCTCCAACCAACATTTTTAAATCAGAATCTTTTAACACACCATCTGCAATAAACTTCAAATCAGGTTTTGATAAATAATCTAAGACACTTGCACTGAAAGTTATTATAGAATCTTTATTTACTCTCAAATTTGAATCTTTTAATATAATATCTGAATTATCAAAATCAGCTACTAACATATCATTCGAAATAACAGACTTTGTAGCTGGCAAATACACAGAGAATCCTTGATTTTTAAACTTCCCTCTAATCTTACCAGCAGCATTAATTATACCAAAGCGAGCCAAACTATTTGACAAGACAAAATTATTAGCTTTATCAGAGAATACAAAATCCTCTAATCTCACCTTTGCCAATGCAACAATTTCTTTCAGCTCACCTTTAACTCTTGCCTTTAGTGATAAACTTCCAGAACTTAAATTGTATGCATTTTTAATTTCCTTAGGAGCAAAAGCTAAATATAAACCTGATAAAGGAATCCTTTCCGCATCAATATTCAAATCAGCAATCGAATATTCATCTATTTTTCCTGAAATGTTCAATGGTTGATTATTGATTAGAACATGAGTATCTTTTACTTGGAATAAATTATTATCGAACAAGAAATTTACATTTATATCATCAAATAACAAACCAACATTTCTATCATAAATATTACCTTTTCTGACTACAAAATTACCATTTGACTCAATATTTTTGAAATCAGTTTTTACACGAAAATCAGATTGTAAAAAGCCGTCTACTGACATATTTTCTATACCATTTTTAATATGAATAGTATCCATATAAGCTTTAACAATATTTAGCACATTAACAAAATGTAATTTTGGAGCTTTAACAGCCACATCTACAAACGGATGTTTACCATAATTTAGCTGACCTAACAATGATAAACTTTCGATATCTGTTACATAAATATTTGAATCAACATCTAAAGTCTGACCATTTGCTAACACATTAAAATATGACTTCGGTAATTCTAACCCAGCTAATGTCAAAGTTGTATTGTCTACATTTAAATACCCTTTTGCATAAATAGAATTAGTTTTTTTAGATTGTCTAACCTTAATCTTAGAATTAATATCAGACTTCAAATTATAATCCCTATACACTGACACAGGATTAACAAATGGTAACGCAAAAACAGCATCATCATCTTCTTCAACTTCAGCTGGTTCAAATTTCGGTATAAAAGTATTAATATCCAAATTCGCAGTGATATTAACATTTTCATCACTCAAAAACTTAGCATCAGTTTTTAATTTTGCAATTTTACCATTTAAATAACCTAAATCTAATTGCTCACCTTTTAACATTAAACTGTGAGATGTTTTTAAATCATTAATTATTACTTTATAATTATTCAATTTAAAACTTGGAACATATACTTTTATTTTTGAAATATCAATAGGGAAAGATTCCTCTTTTTCATAATTCAATTGAGGATTTGCTCTACGCTCTGCTCGTTGTTTATTTATTATATCCTCATAAATTTGCGAAACTTTAAACTTTTCTCCATTTACAATTTCAATATTCAAATATGGAGATTCGACTTCAGCACAAGTAACTCGAACACTCAACCATAACAAACTTGGTAGAAAAACTTTACCCTTAACAGAATCTGCGCTAAATAAAACAGAGCCATCTGGAAGCTTTACTGAAATATTTTTAACTTTCGCACCCGCTTCTAATATAGGGCTTGTAATTATATCTATATTTTCAAAGTCAATTGATAAATTTGTAGTATCTTTTACTGACTGCTGAATTTGTTCTTTATACGTATTTATATTTATAGCTTTTGGCAAAACAAACAAAAAAACCAGATATAAAGTTGCTAATACTGATAAAAAAGTATATCCAGTAATTTTTAAAAATTTATTCATAAAGTCTCCATTAAATTATATCCCTACCTAATGAAAGTATAAAATAAACATGAATAAAAATTTAATTACACATAATAGTATTTACAATAAGACATATTACCTTAAATCTAAATAATAGTGTTGAAATACCGCATCTAGAGCTTCTATTTCAGTCGAAGAAAGTCTTTTATAGACAAATATAGTATCATTATTTGGATTTACCAAACAAAAAGAGCCACAATATTCTTTAAAATCTTTGTATGCTAGTTTATCAACACGTAAAATTTGTTCATTACTAAAATTTTCATCAATAACAAAAAGATTAAATGCACCTTGATACTTGTTTACAAGTTCTTTTACTTTTGTATAAAAAAGTTTGTATTGCATATTATCTTTCTCAACATAAGATTGCGTATCAAAAAGAAAAACCGTATATTTTAACTTTGATTTAGATTTATAAATATGCTTATATAATTTGTTATAAATCAAAAAATCTTTCACATAATTTGGAATCTCATAAATAGCATAACGCACATTGTTATTACGCAAATAATTAGCCAAAATAGGAGGTAATGAATCTGAAGGAACTGAGTTAAAATAACCTAAGGGCTGACCAACTCTAGTTTTTGTCATAAAATGAACATTGTTTAAACTAAAAAAACAAACCACACAAAGAAATATCAAAATAAAAAAATCTTTCATAAATACCTCTCTACAAGATTATACAACAAAAAAAAGAGCCTCAAAAGAGGCTCGTTGGAATTAAGAATAGCTGGAAGTATGAAAAAGATTAATTATATTAAACCCTATAAAAGAATTTACACTATTAACCAATAGGACATAATATGATTCAACAATGGAATATAATAAATATGGCAGAAATAACCTGTTTGTGGTATTGTATTAAACAGGAAAACAAGGGGGAAGAATGAAAAAACATTATATACTTGGAACAGTTGTTTTTACAATTTCTGTACTATTTTTCACAAGTATATTGTACAGTTTAGACAAGAATGAAGACAAAAGAATCTCTGGAGTTCCACGAATAGGTCAAAAACTCTGGACTTATAACATGAATAAATATGAGTGGAGAAAATATTCAAAAACAGACTCTGAAACATCTAAAGAAGAAATCATTTTACAAGTAAAAATACCTGAGAATAATTCATCTTATGACGGATACTATTTATTAACAGATAACGCTCAAGTACCAAAAGAAAATGTTTTTATTGGTGAAGGAAGTCAAGAATTCTTAAGAGGCAAAAAATTATATTCATACTTCCCTAAAAATTTTGAATTTTATGAAGTTATTTTTAACGGTGTAAAATTTATACCTAAAAGAATTAGTGACGAAGAGATTTCTACATTATTTAAAGGTTATACAATTATAAAAGTATCTGAATTAAAGAATAAAAATTTAGAAATCCCTTATTCTAAAAAGAATAACAAGTTTATTTTAATCAATGACATAGGCGAAAACTTCTATAAATATTATGTAATTCCAAACGACAGTAAAAAATTACAAATTGGAGAATTTTCAAACATATTCACAGTAACCGATAAGGTTGAAATAAAAATCCAAAGACTAGAAGGTTGTACAAAAGCATACCCTTGTTATGAAATTAAAATAATATAACAAGTTTTAGGCAGGAAAAATGATTACATTACTAACAAACCCAATATTAATATCAGTTATATTATTATGTATTCTATGCTTATGTAGAATTAACGTATTACTAGCCTTAATTGTATCTTCTGTAGTAGGAGGATTAATTGGACACATTAACTTAGCTGAAGTTATGGATATATTTATTAAAGGTATGGGTGGAAACTCAGAAACTGCTCTTAGTTATATCTTATTAGGAGCTTTTGCAGCTTCTATGACACATACTGGACTTGCCCCAATTCTCACAATGAAAATAGCAAATGTAATACAATCTAAAAAGTATTTATTAATTTTCATTTTAACAGGAATCGCAATCTTATCCCAGAACTTAATACCCGTACATATTGCATTTATTCCAATATTAATACCACCATTACTTATTATAATGAACAAGTTAAATATTGATAGACGAGCTATCGCCTGTGGACTTGCTTTTGGATTAAAAGCACCTTATATTGTCATCCCTGCGGGTTTTGGACTAATATTCCAAGGTCTTATTGCTGAAAATTTAATTCAAAATGGTGTTAATGTTGCAAAAAACGAAATTTGGCAATCTACTTGGTTGCTAGGTGCAGCAATGTTTGTGGGATTTTTAATTGCAATATTTGTTTCTTACAGAAGACCTCGTAAATACCAAGAATTAGAAATACAACAAGCAAAAGAAGATGACGATCTAAAATTAAATAAAAACCATTATATAACACTTCTAGCTGCAGTTTTAACGCTTACTGTCCAACTTATTACAAAATCCCTACCACTTGGAGCCTTGGTGGGTTTGGCTGTAATTTTTGGATTAAAAGCGATTGATCACAAAAAAATGGACAAGCTAATTAATGAAGGTGTTGGAATTATGGGATACGTAGCCTTTGTAATGCTTGTAGCAGCTGGATTTGCAAGTGTAATGAAAGCAACCGGAGGAATTGACTCTCTAGTAAATACAATTGCACCATACATGATGTCAAGTAAAATTCTAGCAACTTGTTTAATGCTATTAGTCGGACTATTCATTACAATGGGAATAGGTACCTCTTTTGGAACAATCCCAATTCTAGCAGTTTTATATGTGCCAATTTGTGTAAAATTAGGATTCAGTGTACCTTCTATAATTATTGTTTTAGCTGCGGCTGCAGCTTTAGGTGATGCTGGTTCCCCAGCATCAGATACAACATTAGGACCGACCGCTGGTTTAAACGCAGACGGACAACATAACCACATTTGGGATACTTGCATACCAACATTTTTACACTATAACATTCCATTGATTATCATTGCTATATTATCTGTAATGATCTTTGGATAACAATTTGCTTTAAATCAATACATCTCATATAATAGAGAAAAGATAGGATTTTAAATATATGGAAAATTTTGAAACTAAACTTATTGAATATTCAAAAAAATGCGAAGAGTTAAAGTCTCAAGAATTTGAAAACTTTGATCAACTAGAACACGCTTATTGCGATTTAATCAATGAAGGTGGTGCATTACGCAAATACTTATTAGAAAACCCAGAAATTTGCGATAAAAAAACCTACTTGGTATTAACAAACCAAGCGTTACCAGGTTGCATACATGATAAATACAAATGTTTAACCAACGTATTAAAACACACAATGGAACTTCTTCAAAAATATAGCGAATATGCACCAAAACTTATTGAAGAACAACGATTTGAAGAAGCAATCAATATCTATAATCAAATGTATAACTTATCAAAAAATCCTATATTTTTGAATAAAGTTGCAGAGATTTATCTTGATAATTTAAACAATGTAGATAAAGCTTTTGAAATGTGTACTGCTTATGAACATTTATTGAAAAATAATCCAAATTTTCACCGATTATTTGCAAAAACATACTCTTTAAAATCTGATGAGGAAAAAGCTAAATTTCATACAGAATACGCTAATGAGCTTGAATTAATTATGCAGGCTAGAACTTTTATAAAAAACAATTCCCCAAAAGATGCAATAAACACATATGAACAATTATTTAAATTAACAAATAATTACAATTACAAAATAGAAATTGCAAACATTCACGGAGTATTTTTCGATGACACAGACAAAGCTATTTCTATATATAGCAAATGTAAAGAGGCATTAAAAGACAGTGCTAAATATTGGTGGCAATTATCACAATTATTTGAACAAAAAAAGAATCTATACAAACAAGTTTCATGTATTCAAAAAGCTGCTAAACTTGAAATTAGAGATATGGATTCTAAGGAGACCTCAGTATGACAAGATTTTCTATAATAATACCAGTTTATAATGTTGAAAAAGAAATAAGAGAATGTTTAGATTCTATTAAAAACCAAACATTTACTGATTTTGAAGTTATTTGCGTAGATGACTGCGGAAAAGATAATTCAATCAAAATAATTGAAGAAGAATACTCATCACAAGACCCACGATTTAAGGTAATTAAACACGAGCATAATAAAGGTGTATCTGCAGCAAGAAACACCGCATTAGACGCAGTAACTGGAGAGTTTCTATTATTTGTAGACTCAGATGACTGGATTGATTTAAACACTTTAGAAGTTGTCAACAATGCCATTGAAAAGCATAACAAAGACATTATCTTACATGGATTTTATAAACATCATAAAAACAATGAAATTAAAAATTATGGATACGATTTTGAAATCGCAATTGAGATAAACGAAGATAACTTGCACGAAATCGACTCAGTTGTTTGTGGAAAAATTTATAGAACATCTAAAATTAAAGAAATTGGACTAAAATTCACAGAAGGACTAGTTATTGAGGACTTAGAATTTTGGGTTAAAGCTGCAGTCCAAATAAAAAATGCATACGTACTTAAAGATAATCTATACCATTATAGAGGCGACAGAGACGGATCAATAACAACAGATGACCTTTTGAATGAAAGAATTGAAGATACATTTATTATTATTGAAAGAATAATAGATTTTATTATGGATAAAGGCTTATTCAACGAATACAAAACATACATCCTAAAACTAATTACTCAGTTTTCTCGAAGCGTTGTTGGCACACCAAATAAACGTGAATATATTGTTCGAACTTTAGATAAGTTACTTACAAAAATTGATTTTCCTAACGCTTACAAATATTTAGACAAACCAAAATTTGTATTTTTCAATAATTAATTTTATTTAATATTATATTTTATTGAAAAACCTTGTATGCTAAAATAAACATGTTATGGCTGATGTAGAACAACAATACGTACCGCTCCACTTACACACGGAATATTCGTTATTAGATGGGGCAATAAGAATAAAAGAATTGCTGGAATTTTGTAAAGAAAACAATTTCCCTGCAGTTGCTGTCACTGACCACGGAGTTATGTACGGCGATATGGAATTGTATGAACTTGCAATGAACTCTGGTGTTAAACCTATTATGGGTTGTGAATTTTACGTTCACAACGGAGATATAACAGAACACGATAAAAATAATAATCCGTGCTATCACTTAGTACTACTTGCAAAGAATAACATCGGTTACTCAAATATTATTAAACTAACATCAATTGCTTGGTGTGAAGGTCGCTATGTAAAACCAAGAATTAATTGGGAATTAATCGAAAAGCATCACGAAGGTTTAATTTGTTGTTCAGCTTGTTTAGGGGGCGAAGTTTTACAACGTCTTCAAGAGAATAAATATGATGAAGCAAAAGCTGTTGCTAAAAAATACAAAGATTTATTTGGGGAAGACTATTATATAGAACTCCAAGATCACGGAATGGAAGAGCAAAAACGCACCAATCCAGATTTAATCAGAATAGCTCAAGAACTCGATATTGAAATGGTCATAACAAATGACTCTCACTATTTGAGACTAGAAGATGCTGATATGCACGATACTCTTTTGTGTATGCAAACAAACAGCGATAAAGATGATCCAAATCGCTTTCACTTCCCAAATAACGAATTTTATGTAAAAACACCATCACAATTAAGAGATTCTTTCAGATGGATGGATAGTGAATTATTTGATAGATGCATAAAAAACACTGTTGAAATTGCTAAAAAATGCCACGTATCTATTGAAACAAAGAGTCCACTTCCAGAATACGAAGTTCCTGCAGGACACACTATTGACACATATTTAGAATACATTGTTCATTGTGGATTAAAAAAACGATACGGAGAAGATGTTTCAAATGATATTAAAGAGCGTGTAAAATACGAACTTGGCGTTATTCAACAAATGGGATTTTCTGCGTATTTCTTGATTACGTGGGATTTTATTCATTATGCAAAAACTCACGGTATTCCTGTTGGACCAGGTAGAGGTTCTGCCGCAGGTTCTGTTGTTGCATATGCACTTGAAATCACAGATCTTGACCCTATCGAACACAAACTCTTGTTTGAAAGATTTTTGAATCCAGAAAGATTTACAATGCCCGATGTCGATATTGACTTTTGTATTGAACGCCGTGGTGAAGTTATTGACTATGTAACAAAAAAATATGGTGAAGATAAAGTTTGTCAGATTATCACATTTGGTACATATGCAGCCAAAGCAGCATTTAAAGGTGTTGCTCGTATCTTAAAAGTTCCATTTGCAGAAGCAAACAAACTTGCTGGATTAATCGAACCCGCAATCGAACTTGCAATGAGCATCAATGATAAAGCGAAAACTCTAAAAAAAGCGATGGAATATGATGGCTCAGAATTAAAAGCCTTATACGACAAAGACGAACAGATTATGATCGACCCAACAGAAGGCAAAACTGTTGGTATGAAAAAACTTATTGACCTTGCTGTTGGAATTGAAGGTCTAAAAAACAACACTGGTACACACGCAGCTGGTGTTATTATTGCACCAAAACCATTGAATGAAATATTACCAATTCAACCATCAAAAGATGGTATCATCCAAACTGGTTATCCACCACATGCTGCAACTGAGTTTTTAAACCTATTAAAAATGGACTTTTTAGGTCTTCGAAACTTAACCACAATATATAAAACAGTAGATATGGTTGAACGTAGACAAGGAATCAAAGTTGACATCAATAATATTCCACTTGATGACAAGCCAACATATGAGATGCTAATGACTGGAGATACAGATGGGGTATTCCAGCTTGAATCGCAAGGGATGAAAAACCTTGTTAAACGTCTTAGACCTGACGTATTTGAAGATTTAGGTGCGTTAGTTGCATTGTTCCGCCCAGGTCCATTAGATTCAGGTATGGTTGATGATTTCGTAGAAAGAAAACACGGTCGTCAAGCAATTACATACGCACACCCATCACTAGAACCAGTATTAAAAGATACTTATGGAACAATCGTATACCAAGAGCAAATCATGCAAGTTTTCCAAATTCTTGCTGACTATTCACTTGGTCAAGCAGATATGGTTCGTCGTATGATGGGTAAGAAAAAAGTCGACGAGATGGAAAAACAAAAAGGGTTGTTCATTGAAAGATCAGCAAAACATGGAATGACTCCAAAAGACGCTGAAACACTATTCAACCAAATCCTAAGTTTCGCTTCATACTGTTTCAACCGTTCGCACTCAGCAGCATACGCATTTGTAGCATACCAAACAGCTTACTTAAAATGTCACTATCCGGTTGAATATTTATCAGCACTTTTATCAAGTGTTTCAGGTGATCAGGAAAAAACTCAATTATACATAGAAGAAGCACTAAAAAAAGGGATAAAAGTTCTTCCACCAGACATTAATAATTCACTTGCAACCTTCACTCCTGACGGAGAGAATATCCGTTTTGGCTTAGCCTCAATCAAACAAGTCGGAGAAGGTGTTATTGAAGACATTATCAAAGAACGTGAAGCAAATGGTCCATTTAAATCAATCTATGACTATATAAAACGTGTAGATGTTAAATGTACAAACAAAAGGACTCTTGAAGGTTTAATAAAAGCTGGAGCTTTTGCTCAAGTTGAAAAAAGTCGTAAACAATTAATGGAAAACCTTGATTACATATGTTCTACAGCTTCCAAGGAAGCAAAAGAAAAAGAATCAGGTCAAGGTAGCTTATTTGATTTGCTAGGCGATACAGCTTCAATTGATAACGCAAAATTTAGCCTAGGAGGATCAGATGAAGAATATGATGCTCGACAAATCCAACTTTTTGAAAAAGAATTTTTAGGTTTTTACGTAACAAGTCATCCACTATCAACAATTAGAGATAAGTTACCATTTTTAATGACGCACAAAATTTCAGAAATCCCTGATATTGCAAATGAAAAAGTTGTAACGATTTGTGGACTTGTCACTGCAACAAAACAAATCCCGACAAAAAATGATCCGACAAAATTTGTCCGATTTGTTACTGTTGAAGATTTAACAGGAAAAATTGATACGCTCGCATTTAACTCTAAAATAGCTGAGTATAATGAATTTTTACAAAGTGAACAGCGAATAATTGTATCAGGAAAAGTTAGCCGTAGAAGCGATGAAGATCCACCAATCATTTTAATTGACACAATCAAACCTGTGGATAACTCAAACATTTTTTCTATTGAATTAAAAGAAGAAATAAAATACGAAGAATTGTTTTTATTAAAACAAATCTTGTGCCAACACAATGGAACTGACCCAGTAATGCTTAAATTAAAAGACTTAACAGGTGATATTAAAATCCTTACATCTTCAATTTTCTGGGTTAATTCAACTAATGACTTAGTTAATACATTGAAAAAAAGTTTCACAGACAAAATTGAAATATCAATAAAATCAATGGATACAGACTTAAAAGACGGAGAATAATAATCTCCGTCTTTTAAATAACTAATTCATATAACCAATTAGTTTAAATTTATATTTTTAGTCAAAAATCCAGATACATCAAAAGTTTTTAGACCTTTAGCTTCGACATTTTCTAACACCTGAGGTAACACTTTTATATTTTCTGCAATTCTTTCAGAATCACCAACTCTGATATCATCTATATTAATCATTGCGTCAACCTGAGGCGCTACACTATCAGTCATATCTAAAGTTTGCTTTAATAATTTTATGTTTTCAGGTTTTGAATCCTCGCTACATAAATGCATAAGTTGATTAAAAAAGACTTGTTCTTTAGAATTTGGACCTAAATCCATTGACGGCATTCCCCTTAAAACAGATTTAGCCAAAGTACCAACTAATTGTTCAGTAGCCTCTGCTTGTTTTTCTGTACCAAGAACTGGGAACTGATCAACAAATTTTGACAAGAAAAATCGAGCATTAGTATCATCAGAATGAGAAACTACAGCTTCTGCTAAATTAACAGCTTTCGGATTAGCTTTACTTAACCCTGGTAATAAATTCAAAATGTACCCCATTAAAGTCGATTTAACATTAGTACCATTAATTTGACCAATCGTATTAAAATCTACAGTTGGAAATATTTCACGATTTATAAACGAGTACATATTTGATAAGTCAACAACATCATGCGCTAAACTCAAATGACGCTGAGGCATTGCTCCTGCAATTTTTAAAAATTTACAAATTTCAGAACTTTTTAATTCTGAGCGTTTAACAGATACAGCCATCTCTGAAAGCTTCGATAATTCTCTGTGTTTATCTTTTTGGATATCAGATAACGTACCACCTCTTGAGATAATACCATTTAATTCTGCAGTATATTGGTTTTGTCTTTCTATAGCTAAATCAACAATATCTCGTCCAGATTTCGCAGCATCTACACTTAAGTTAAATGTGACAGCCTCAACTAATGCTTTTCTAGTTTTAACAGCACTATCAGCTTGAGATTTTGCAATTAATTTTAATGAGTTAATAATTTCTTCTGAGGAATTTGTACGAG
>JAZLBN010000078.1:0-24556 GCA_045613725.1 Candidatus Gastranaerophilaceae bacterium | reverse complement strand
CATCAAAAGAAGTTCATAAAGTTTCAAAAAAAATAACAGAATTAGTAAGAGACTTAATGGATACAATGTACGCACAAAATGGTGTCGGCTTAGCAGCTCCACAAATTGGTGAAAACGTACGAGTATTCGTTATTGATGTTTCAACTGGAAACGAACCTTTAAACCCTATGGTATTTATAAACCCAAAAATAATCAAAAAAAGTGGAGCAATAAAAAGTAACGAAGGTTGCTTGAGTTTTCCAGAAGCTTATACTGACGTAAAAAGATATAAAAATGTAATGATTAAAGCTCTTAATGAACACGGAAAGCCTTTCGTGCTAGAAGCAAAAGACGGAACTCTACTTGCTAGAGCTATTCAACACGAATATGATCACCTAGACGGGGTTTTATTTATTGATCACTGTATTAACAGATTTGAAACGGAAGAAGTATTAAAAAAACATAATCTTCCTGAATTAGATCCAGATTTATTAATTGACGAGAAAGAATTAGAGGAAGAATTAAACAAAAATGATTAAAATAGTATTTTTTGGAACGCCTGATATAGGTTTAAAATCGCTAGAATATTTACATAATTCAGATAAAATTGAAGTTCTTGCTGTTGTAACACAACCTGACAAACCTGCAGGACGTGGGCATAAACTACAAGCTTCTCCTATAAAAATTTATGCACAAGAACATAATCTTCCAATATTTCAACCAACCTCAATAAGAAAAGAACCTGAAATCTTGGAAGCATTAAAAAAGCTTGAACCAGATTTTTTTGTAACTTTTGCTTTTGGACAAATACTATCACAAGAAGTATTAGATATTCCAAAATACGAAACTATAAATCTTCATGCATCATTACTTCCTCGTTATAGAGGTGCAAACCCTATTCAACGTGCTATTATAAACGGAGATAAGGAAACTGGTATTTGCACAATGATAACAGAGCTAGGTTTAGACTGTGGTGATATTTGCCAAAAACTAGTCATACCAATCTCTGACACTATGAATTGCGAAGAGCTTTGGAATGAAATTGCAGAAAAGTCTCCTCAAATGATAGAAGAAACACTTATTGGATTAGTTGAAAAAACACTTATCCCAACTAAACAATGCGAAGATGGTATTTGCATGGCAAATAAATTAAAAAAAGAAGAATGCGAAATTGATTGGTGCAAAACAAATATCGAAATTCACAACTTAGTAAGAGGTGTTTGCAGATGTCCTAGCGCATTTTTCTATTATAAAGATAAGCTTATAAAAGTTATTGAAACAACGCCTGTTAATGAGGAAATACCAACTGGAATTATTCGTCTTAATTCAAAAGATGGTATCGATGTTGGCTGTGGAATTGGAGCTATTAGACTCCTTAAAGTCAAACCAGAAGGTAAAGGTGAAATGTCAGCAAGAGATTGGTTTAATGGAGTAAAGGAATAAATATATGATTACTAAAGGTATCCGTGGAGCAATTACTGTTGAGGCTAATACTGAAGAATATTTAAAAGAAGCCACTTTAGAATTACTTAGTGAAATATGGAAACAAAATAACCTTGAAGGAACTCAAAATATTTCTCATATCATTTTTACCACAACTAAAGATTTAAACGCTGCATTTCCAGCTAAATTTCCAAGGATTGAATTCGGGTGGGATAATGTTGCTATGATGTGTTATCACGAACTAGATGTTCCGAATTCCATACAAATGTGTTTAAGAATATTAGTTGTTTGTAATTGTGCAAACAATTTTGAACCAAAATTCGTATATCTTAAAGGCGCAGAAAACTTAAGGAAATAAATAAAAGGCGGATACATTACATATCCGCCTTGAATATAAACACTTATTTAAACAGAAGTTAACTTATTAAGAATCTTTTGGTAAGCCTACTTTGCCATTTAAGACATCTTCAATAGGCACCCTATTTTTGCCGTTAGGACTATATATGTATGCTACGTCACCATCAGCCTTAATATTGTATTTAGCCTTAGGGTTTCCGCCTTCAAGATACAAGTCTTCATCCATATCTTTAAGTTTTGCGGCATTAAATTTGATTTCTCCGTAACGGTTATTACCTGTTACATCATTTGTAATAAGGGCTCTATCACCTTTACCAGAATGAGTAACCAAATCTTGGAAGTCAACTGTTCTATCAATCCATAACGCTTCATTCGGTTCATACATATAGTAATCTTGACCGCCAATTGTGAATTTAGCATCGCTCATGAAACCTGAAGCTTTGTTATCTGGCTGGATAGTTACAGCTCCTCTGCCGCCAACCAAGAATGAGTTATTTGCATGGTTAGCACCTTGGACTTTTCCTGCTATATGAGTTTGACCTAAATCCATTAATGCTTTATCTAATGCTCTAATTGGAGTATCACCAAATCTAAACATTTGAGAAGCCCAATTATTTTTCAAATCTGCGTCAGGATTTTTCTTCAATTCATCAATAATAGCTTGTACAGCTTTATATTCTGGAGAATTTTGAGCAGATTCAGGAACCCTAGCCATTAAGCCATCAATCGCAGGTTTTAAATCATTGTAAGATTTAAGCTCTGTAGTTCCACCTTCATCTAGAAGTTTTTCTAATAGACCTTGAGAACCTGTAATATAACCATTATCAGAACCTACTTGTAAATAAGTTTCCCAAGAAGAATTTCTATCTGAAAGTTTTGACATTAGCTCTTCTGATGCTGGTTTATCTGGAATTTCCATTTTAGTTTGCTCAGCATTTAAGCCTGTCTGCTTGGCTGTTTCTGCAACAACTTTAGCATTATCATCTAAGAATTTCTTAGTTTTTACATCATCAATATTTACTTGTTTGAATGTAATATTACCATCAGAATCAATTTCGGCTCTAAAATTTCTTATACCGGCTTTATCAGCATAAATCTGTTGCTCAGCATCAATCAATTTCCATTCTTGATAGCGTTTTTGCTTAATACCATCTGGTCCTACAGAACCATAATCACCTGGCAATTCAATTGCAACAACACTAGGTAAACCATTTTCATCATAAGTTGCACGTTTTGGGACTTTTACTCCAGTTTCTTTAACATTATCTGCCCACAGTTTTTGTTTAGAACCTGTAGAATCAACAGTTACACTTTTAGCACCTTGGAAAGCAGCTTTTGTACTATCAGCTTTCGCTTTTGCTGCAGCTTGGGCCGCTGCCTCTGCTTCAGCTTTTGCAGCTTCTGCAGCTAGCTTAGCCTCTTCGGCCTTTTTCGCATCATCTAGCTTTTTTGCCTCAGTAAACTCAGCTTCTTTTGCAGCTTTAAAACTTGCCTTAGCTTCATCATAAGAATCTTTTGAAACCCTTACCAAGCCCTGATCACCATTTAACTTAAAGTATTCATTTTCTTGACCTTCTTCTCTGTTATATTTTACATATACACCAGTTTCTTCATCAAGAAGTAATGAACCCTTATAAAGAGGATTACTATCCACAGCATTCATATCTGAATCATACTCTAATGAAGCATCAAACAAATCCAATCTTTTTAATGTTTTTTCACCATTAATATCTTCTGGAATATTAATTCTAATATTTTCCACATTAGTATTACCAGATGAAGGATCTGGAGTAATAGTTCCTAATTTATATTCCGAATTGAGCCAATTATTCTGAACATGTTCATGTTGCTCATCAATGTCAACACCAAATTCTTTTAATTGGGCACTCAATTTAGCATCACTAGAACCTAATGAAATTGTACGATTTTGTAATAAGAACTCTTTTGCAATTTGTTCACGTGCAGCTTTAATATCTTTTTTGCTATCACCTTTAGCATGAAGCATTGCTTCCAAGAATTCTACACCGTTTTCCATTGCAGCCCATTCTTTAACTTGCGCTTCATTCATCCCAAACTCTTTTTTTAAGAGTTTCATTTCAGTTTCATTCAATTGCTTATCTTGTTTGAACTCAAGATTTTTTTTCTGAATTTCTTTGCGAAAACTGTTGTCCACACTGTTCTTGTCAATTTTGCTGTTACCACTAGCAGCAAATGCCGATACATTGTTAATTTCTGTCATCGAATCATCTCCTTTAATATACTCTTAAGCACACATTGCTCTATATGAATATATAAAAACATTTGCTCAGCAAAAATTTCACAAATCTCAGATATTTATTTTTTATATAAAAAGTATATACACAAAAACCCTTACTATTGAAGGGTTTTGAGAGATAAATTCAAATTTACAAAACTTAACATATTACAAAATTAAATCTTTACAAGTTCAGATATTGAAGGGTCAAGTAATCTTCTTCCTACATTATCAAAAGAAATTGAACATAATGTTTTGTTTCCATATTTGATAATTTTCTCAACAACGCCACGACCATATCTTGGATGTGATACACTATCACCTTGGTTATAATCTGATTCTATAGTATCAAGACTAGCATCTTCAGCAGAATAAACTGGAACCATTTGAGAATCATCTTCTATATATGGAGAATCCGAATACTGATCTGATATAGTTTCCAACCCATCAATATTTTGATATGACTCTTCTATAACAACTTGAGAATCTTCAATAAAATCCAAATCATCTTCATTTAAAGAATCTTGCATAACAAGAGATTCTTCAGAGATAGAATCCTCTACTAGCATATCTTCAGAAAAATCAGTTAAATCCGGTAGAGTATTTTCAGTATCTAAATCGTCTATAGATAAATCTGATTCTTCAAAAATTTCTTCTACTTCAGTTTCTTCAGCTATTTCAGTCATACTTGGGGTTTCTGTAATTTCTGGAATCTCAGAAACAGCAGCTAAAATATTAGCCACAGGTTTCACAACATCATTTGATTCGTTTTGTTCAGTATTTTGCTCAATTTCAGGAACTTCAACAACAATATCTGAAGATTCTTGAACTACTGGTTCATCTTGAATTTCTAACTCTGGAACGTCTAAACTTATAGGTTCTTCAAGCAACAACATTGGTTCTTGAATTGCTGAGACTCCTAAATCTTGAGAATCATTAGATAAATCTGAATCTTGTGAAACAGACTCTTCATCTTTCAATTCAGGCTGAATATTTTTTACAGGTATTTGTGTTCCATATTCATCTACTCTAACCAATTCTATATTAGGATCATACGCAGGAACAAATTGATACTTGTCACCCAGAACATCATCTCTGGTTAAATCCAGTTCTAAATCAAACATTTCTGTAATGAACGGAATACCTTGAGTTAACTTACCAAAAATAACACATTCATCACTATTCAATTTTGATAAGAATGTATTATACGCAGAAAAATCATGATTGATATTTTGCGGAGCAAATAAAATAATATTTTGTGCGTGCTGTTTCAACTCATCTGAATATTTATATGTTGAACTTACCAATAAAGTAGTAAATATGTGATTATTATTAACGAATTGTCTCAAAAGTTTTTTATCTGAATTTTCATCAGTTAACGGAACAAAGAAATATATATATTTCTCAAAAGATTCAAGAATTGAATGAACAAAGCCTAAAACCTCTTTTTGCAAAGATTCATGGATATCTTTCAAATCAACAATTGAGCAATTCTTTTCATTCAATTTTTCTTTTAATGCAAAAACCTCATCTTTTGAATTCGCAAAAACATTAGCATCTCTATATTTTAAAAGCTTATTTTTTAACAAAGCTAATTCCGGCATTTGCATCTCTTTATATTGCGCCGCAACTACATCAACAAAGTTATCAATTGGTAAAAATTCAAAATCTAATGTTTTAATATATTGTTGAACCGCATAAAATATATCTTGAATCACAGCTTTAGTAGGTGCATCAACATCTTCTAATTCATACTCAAAAATATAGTCAATCATTCTTGAATTCAATGGAAGTTTAAAATCTCGACCTAAAACAATTTTGTTATAATCTTCAAAAAGATTGCACGTATCAACTACTACACTTTTTTCTTTCATTTGGAAAAGTTGTCTTATACAATTAGAAATAAATGTTGTTTTATGCACATCTTTTTCAACAAAAACTGTTAAATTACGTTCAAAAACAGAAACATCTAAAGATAACATACCCTGTTGCTGAGCCAAATTACCTATTTTAATCGGAGTTTCTACAGGTAAAAGATTTAACAATTCAGCTGTAGGTAACAATGAAATCTCAGAATGTACACTTGGTATAGAACCATCATAATTGTCAACAACTCCATCAGCAGAAAAAGTAAACATTAATTTTGCAATTGCAAAATTATTTACAGAATCTGATTTTAAATTCACAAATTGGGCTACATAAGACTTTTCAGGAGTTGTTAAAGCTACAAACCTACCAAGAATAGGTAGTTCTGATTCAGAATACGATAATTTAACCAAATTATTCTTAATTTCAAGTAATTTCATCTCTAGCCCTCTCTGTTTAAAAAAATTGTAACACAAACATTAATAAAACATGCCTTATATTAATTTAATTAACATTAAGTTCTTCTTGTAAGTTATTATATATATCAACAGTCAATGAACAAATACTTAAATTTCTATCAACAAGAGATTTTATCGTTTGTTTATAACATTGTAAAACCGCTTTATCCAAACCTTTTTCATCATCCAAAAACTGCCTAATAGGTTCAGCATAACAGGCTTCTCTTGTTCTTGTTTCAATTTTATCAGCCAAGAATATAATCTTCTCAAACGGAGTCATATTTAGCGTACCCAAAGTATGCCAACGAATAGCAGATAAAATTTCTTCATCCTTAACTCCAAACTCAAATTGGGCAACATAAGCACTAACAGGTGCGTGCAAAGTTTTAAAATTTTCTCTCTCACCCTCAACTAATAATAAATTATTGTTATCTATAACCCCTAACAATTTTTCAGTAGAAAAGCATTTTGCACAATCGTGCAAGAGACCAGCATAATATGCTTTTCGAGCATCTTGCCCAAACTTTTCAGCTAATGATTTTGCACAATCAGCAGTTCCAAGAGAATGCTGATATCTTTCTTCATTTAAATTACTTTTAAGCCAAACTAATAAGTCTTCTAAACTAATTCTTATATAATCCATTTTGCAAAATATAATCCTTTACATTTTCATTAACATAATCACTAAAATCATCACCTTCAGCTATTTTTTTACGAAGTTCGGTTGAAGATATATCAACAAAAGGCAGTGTCTGCAATACAAAATCAAAACCTTTTATTTTCAAATAATCATAGCAAGAAGAATCAAAATCAGCATCCCTCAAAAAAACCACAAATTTTACTAATTTTTTAAGTTCATCAATATTATACCAACTTTCAATTCTATCAAAAGCATCCGTTCCGATTATAAAAATTATTTTATCCTCAATATCATAAAGGCTATACAATTCTTTTATCGTCAAATATGTATAAGATTTCCCACCACGTTGATATTCAATATCCGAAACTTCAAACAATGTTTCATCTTTAAGAGCCAATTCTACCATCTTTAAACGATGGTTTGAAAAATTAACATCTGAACCCTTGTGAGGTGGATTATATGCTGGGATAAATAAAAACTTATCAATTTCAAAATTAGACACAGCATACTTCGCAACTCTTAAATGAGCATTATGAATAGGATTGAACGTACCTTGAAAAACACAAAGCCTCATACTTTCACCTATTCTAATCCAATATCTTTTCTATATTTAATGCCATCAAATTTTATTTGTTCTAAATCTTCATATAAGTATGACTTCGCCCTTGATAACAAATTAGCGCAACGAGTTAATACAAAACATTCACCTTTTTGTGTTTGCAATAAATTACCTCGAATAAAATCAATATTACTAATATCTTCGATATTATCAATACCTTCTATAAGTTTATTATCAAATCGAGAATGTACAACTACACTTATAGATGATAAGTTATTTGTTTTTATCTCCTCATATTCATCTGCAAATAAACCCTGAATACAAGCTATAAATACTTGAACTAAATCCTGCTCAACAGAATTTAAAACCGCAGCCGCATCAAAATCCTGTAAAAACGACTTTATTTCATTGACATAAAACTTATCATCACCAGTTAATGTACATTCAACCCCAAATATACCAGTATATGAATCACCCTTTTTATCCAAAGCTACCAACACATTTCTTGCAACATTTTCAACTCGAGATAAAACAGTATTTGAAATCTTATAATCTGGAGTATAACAACCTACACCATTTGTCAAAAAACCGCCATCCCCATTTTCTAAAAATTTATAATTTGCAACTGTAACAAAAGGAATTGCACTATATCCATCCGTTAGAAAATAAACAGTAAAATTATGTCCATACGTAAACTCTTCAACTAATACTCCTAGTTCATTTCTCGCAAAAAGAGTATCTAAAAATTGTTCTGCAATTGACGTCGTAGGACAAACCAACCTATCACCAAGAATGTTATTTTCACCACAACGAATAGTTACAGGGAAATTCGCAGTTTTTAACCATTCCTGAGCAATGTTCATTTTATCAAAAATGCCAAACCTTGAAGTCTGCGCATGAATTTTATACAAAAATTTTTTACAAGCTGAATTACTAATTGTAATATTTGCAGCCATTTTGGTTGGCCCAAAAATATTTTGATCATTGTCTTGAAAAAAAGAAACAATATCAGATTTAAAAGCCTCTACAGAAGTTGGAATTGTTAAATAAATATCATGCTCTAATGCAAACTTTAATAATTGAGTTTCATCAGTTTCTCTTATATCAACACATTTATACAAATCAGACTCTAAACCATCACCAGGAGCAATAAAAACTGTATCTATATAATCATATTTAGCTATTTTTTTTGCTAAAGCTGAAGCTACAGCACCCTTACCTATAATTAATATATTTTTCTTAGATTTATCCATAGAATGATTATACTACATAATATAGATGATTTCATTAAGATATTTTAAAATTTCTAAAAATAATATGATATAATAATGACAAACCAAAAGTTATAATTAAATTAATACCAAGTAGAAAAGTATAAAGGTAATAGTAGTATGGCTACAAATTTAGTTTCATTATTAACAAACGCATTTAAATCTTCACCTAGAGTTAACGTAACATCCCCTGTTGTTACACAGACTTCTAACAATCCATATAGTAACAATCCATTCGTAAATTATAATGGAAACAGATACAATCAATATTATGCACAAAATAAACCAGTTAAAGGCGGTTACTTTGCAGGCTACTATAACGGAAAACAAAACATTGTAGGTCGTAGATTATTTGTTGAAGTATAGTGATAAAAAATTTATTTAAAGGAAGGAAAACGGCACTAGATAAAATCTAGTGCCGTTCTACTATTTTTATTTAAACAATTAATATCTAAACCCGTCAGCTTTCATTCTATCAATCACTTCTTGCAATTTTTCATCACTACATACATATGAAATTCTAAAGAAGCCATTACCATACTTACCGAAAGCATCGCCAGGTACAACAACAATGCCTGATTTCTCCAACATATCTTCACAGAACGTAAAAGCTGAGTCATATCTTCTTGGAATTGGTAACCATAGATAGAATGTTGTATGAGGAACATTTGATTCATCAATATCCCATCCCAATTCTTTTAAACCTTTAACCATAATAGCTTGTTTACGTTTAAATCCAGCATTTGATAACGCAATATATTCATCACCTTCAACCGAATTTAATATATATGCACAAGCTTTTTGCAAGGCCTTAAAAATACCATTATCAATAGTTGATTTTCCTTTACAAAAACGAGATACAACAGACTCATTTCCGCAAATCCAACCTAATCTCCAACCAGTTAAAGCATATGGTTTAGATAAACTATACAATTCAACTGCAACATCTTTTGCACCTTCAATTTCTAAAACACTAAACGGTTTTTCTTCTTCAGAGAAATACAAATCACAATACGCTGCATCTGATATCAATAAGATATTATGCTTTTTACAAAATTCTACAACGGTTTTAACGTATTCCTTAGATGCTGAAACCCCTAAAGGATTATTTGGATAATTTATAACTACCGCCTTAACTTTTTTAGGATTTAACCCCTCAGCTATCAAACTCTCCATAACTGAATCCATATCAGGTTGATAATTATTTTCTGCAGTAAGCGGAATTGGATAATACTTACCACCTGAGCATTGAACCATTTGCATATATGACGCATAACCAGGATCTGGGATCATAATGATATCTTTTTCTAATTCATCAGAACTTGGATTGATTAAAAACCTAATCAAATTAGCCAAACCATCTTTTGAACCTAATAAAGATGCTATTTCTTTATTTGAATCTAAATCAACACCAAATCGATTTTTCATACGTTCAGCAATTGCTTGTCTATAATACGGTTCACCTCTTGTAACAGAGTATGTATGAATATTATCTTCAGTTAAGAATTCTTTTAATTTTTCTATCAAAACAGCAGGAGGATTAGCTGTAGGAGCCCCCATTGATAAAGATATAGGAGCACGATTTTTCTTAGTTAAAGAGTCAGCTAATTTTGCGGTTTTCTCTTTTAGCTTTACCATAATATAAGTATCTAAAGCCATTACATCATCATTAAATAAATGTTCCATTTCAATCTTCCTTTGCTATTTACTACGCTTGCATTTGCATTGGGCCTTCTAAAGACGCCGTAACAAACTGTTTAGTGTAAGGATTTTCTTGTTTCAAAAGTTCTTCTGGGGTTCCTTCAAAAACAATTTTCCCATCGTACAACATTATAACACGATCTGCCGTTCTTGTAATAGTTGACATCTGATGTGTTACAACAATTGAAGCTGCATTAATTTCATGTTTCAGCCTCACAATATAATCTTCAATCAATGTTGAAGACATTGGATCAAGTCCTGCGGTTGGTTCATCATACAAAATCGTATTCGGCTTTGTAACAATAGCTCGAGCAAAACTTACCCTTTTTTGCATTCCACCTGACAATTCAGATGGATATTTATTTTCAATACCTTTTAAACCTACTAACTCTAATTTTTCTGCAACAATTTTCCTAATTTCGGCTTTATTATATTTCTTTCTCAAATCTTTACGTTCTTCTAAAGCAAAAGAAATATTATCTGCAACATTTAACGAATCAAATAATGCCGAATATTGGAAAACCATAGCAATATCACCATCTGAAGTGAGAATTTCACCATTATCATACGGAATCAAACCACAAATAAGCTTTAACACCGTACTCTTTCCAGAACCAGAAAAACCAACAATCGCCAAAACTTCGCCATCATCGACCTTAAATGAAATATCGTTGATAACAGTTTTGTCCTCAAATTTTTTTATTAAATTTTTTACTTCAATACTCATAACTTTAATACCTATATATTAAAAGAAAAATAAAATTGCAAATACCATATCTAGAACTACAACAGAAATGAATGACCACACAACCGCCTTTGTCGTAGCTAGACCAACACCTTTTGCTCCACCAGAAGCATGATAGCCGCAAGAACAGCTAATCAATGCTATAGCCGCACCAAAAACAACAGATTTAAGCAAACAAACACCTAAATCTTTCATATATAAACCTAATCCAGCGGAATCGAAATATGCTCGATATGACAACCCTGCAAACGCATCTGATGTAACAGCACCTAAAATCACACCAACAACAGAAGCCAAAATAACCACAAAAGGCATCATTATAGCTCCTGACAATACTCTTGGCACAAACAAATACCTGACAGAATCCACACCCAAAACTTCCACCGCATCGATCTGCTCTGTAACCCTCATCGTAGCTAACTCAGAAGCTAAAGATGAACCAATCATTGAAGTTATTGCAAATCCAGACATAATAGAGCCAACTTCACGAACGATTAGAACTGTCATCAACATTCCGACAAAATTTCCACCGCCTTGTTTTACCATTTCATTTGCCACTTGCGAAGCTACAATAATAGATGTCATGCCAACAATAGATAAAGTAATAGGCAAAGAACTTACACCAAATCTATCGCACTGGGCAATTAGTTCTTTTAAATCAATTTCACCTCGACAAACACATTTCAATGTATGGAAACCAAGCTGAGCAATTTTACCTATTGTTTCTGTAAAATCTGCAGCTATAACCAAAAACTTTGAAAATAATTTATATGTGGCTGATTGTTTTAAATATTTTTGTAAAACTAACATATATTTAATTATACAAAAAATAAGCTACCTGTAAATTAAACGCTTAAAATTTGTTCATTTTTATCTTTATGTGTAGTTTCCTTTATAAAAAAAATGTGCTAAAATACATATTGTAAAATGTTTAAATAAGAGGTTATTATGAGAAAATTACAAATACTTACATTATCTATAATTATTTCAGCAGGAATTGGTATAACAACAAGCAAAGTTTGCTCTCAGGTTCCGGTGACAAAAACAACAACAATTGTATCTACACCTTCTATGCCACAAGCGCAATATACAGAAGTAAAACCTCTTGAACTTGTTGCAAACCCATACAAATACAATAAACGAAATATTAAAATAAAAGGTAAATTTGATAAATTTTCAACATTAGGGTTAGATTATCCATCAGCAATGAGAAGCCACGATGAATACATATCATTTATGATACAAAGACCTGATGTAACAAATCATAATATTCCATTATCAGAATTAAAAATATTTTTAAAAAAGGATGAAGCGGAAAAACACATTGACCTTGATGCCGGTGACGAAATCTCATTTACCGGAAAAGTTTTTTCAACAGCATTAGGTGATCCTTGGGTTGATGTACACTCATTAACTGTAATAAACAAAGTTAAAAAAGATGATAAAAAATAAGTATAATTAAAAAGGTATGAATAAGATTATGACAAACAATTCAAAGAAAAATAAGAAGTTTTTAACTATACACGGTCACTTTTACCAACCACCAAGAGAAAATCCTTGGTTGGAAGCTATTGAATTACAAGATAGCGCATTACCTTTTCATGATTGGAATGAAAGAATTTGTACAGAATGTTACAACCCAAATTCAGTATCAAGAATTGTAGATAACAGAAATCGTATTCTTGATATCGTTAACAACTATGAATATATGAGTTTTAACTTTGGACCAACTCTTTTATCTTGGATGGAAGAATTTGCGCCATTAACGTATGAAAGAATAATTAAAGCCGATATCGAAAGTATTTCAAGACATAACGGCCATGGCAATGCAATGGCTCAAGTTTATAACCACATAATTATGCCACTTGCAAACTTAAAAGACAAAGAAACACAAGTAAAATGGGGCATTAGAGATTTTGAACACAGATTCGGTAGAAAACCAGAAGGAATATGGCTTGCTGAAACTGCTGTTGATGATGAAACTTTAAGAGTATTAGTTGATAATGGAATAAAATTCACAGTATTATCACCTTATCAAGCTTTAAAAATGAAAAAATTCACCGACAAAGAATGGCAAGATGTGAGTTGGGGCAATATTGACCCTGCTCGTTCATACAAATACACCATCAAATCGGATCCTAAAAAATCTATAGATTTATTCTTCTACGACGGAGCAATATCACGTTCAGTAGCTTTTGATGAATTATTAACTGATGGGAATAAATTTGTCAAAAGATTAAAAGAAGGAGTATCAGAATTAAGAGATTATCCACAATTAATCAATATTGCAACCGATGGAGAAAGCTACGGACACCACACTAAATTTGGCGACATGGCATTATCTTATGTGTTAAAAATAAAAGCAGAAGACGAAGATTTCAAAATTACAAATTATGCGGAATACTTAGATTTATATAGAAGCGATTACGAAGTTGATATAAAACAAGCTTCATCTTGGAGCTGTTTCCACGGTGTTGGAAGATGGATGGAAGATTGCGGATGTTCTACAGGCGGACACCCAGGATGGGATCAAAAGTGGAGAAAACCTTTACGTAACGCTTTAGATTATCTAAGAGATCAACTTGCTATAATTTTTGAAAAAGAAGGCAAAAAGTACTTTACTCATAAACCTTGGGATGTTAGAAATAATTACATCGAGGTTATTCTGGATAGAAATTATACAACTATTAAAAATTTCCAAAAAGAAAATTTCAAACCTGAATTAACTGAAGAAGATAAAATTAAAGGTATGGAATTGCTTGAAATTCAACGCCAAGCAATGCTTATGTACACAAGTTGCGGTTGGTTCTTCTCTGAAATTTCAGGAATTGAAACTGTTCAAATCATGAAATATGCTGCTAGGGCAATGCAACTAGCATCAAGTTTTACTAAAGAAAATATTGAAGAAAACTTCTTGAATATATTATCTGAAGCAAAAAGTAACATTAAAGAATTTGGTACAGGCAAAGATATCTACGAAAGATTTGTAAAACCGTCAATCGTTACTTCAAAACAACTAGCATGTTTATGGGCAATTTCCTCTATCTATCAAGATTTTGAAGATGAAGAAGATGTGTACTGCTACACAGTAAAACGAAATGATTACAAACGTGTACAAAAAAGTAACTCCAATTTTATAATCGGAAATATTGAAATTCGTTCTAAAGTAACACTTCAAAAATCAAATCTCGTATTTGCATTAATGCAATATTCTGGAGGAGATTTCCACTGTGCAATTAAGGAATTCTCAACAAACGATGAGTACCAAGACTTAAAATCTACACTTATCAAAACATTTATGTTCAACCCAGTAACCGAAATAATTAGAGCACTGGATGAAAAATTTGGAAAAGAATACTTCACCCTAAAAGATATCTTTATTGAAGAAAGGAAAAAAATTCTCCAAATTTTACTAAAAGATAAATTAGCAAAATTTTCATCAGCATACAAAGATATGTATGATCAAGGTAAAGGTTCAATTTATCATATGCAAAATCTTGGCTTGGAAATTCCTAATGAATTCAAAATTTCTGCTGGATATGCACTAAGTCAAAGATTTAATGAACTATTAT
Source organism: Candidatus Gastranaerophilaceae bacterium (assembly GCA_045613725.1). GTDB lineage: Bacteria > Cyanobacteriota > Vampirovibrionia > Gastranaerophilales > Gastranaerophilaceae > Zag111. The sequence goes on along the minus strand of JAZLBN010000078.1, from coordinate 9,711 downwards.
CACACACTGACGGATTTGTGGAATCAAATATAATTCAACAAATCTCTGATATCAATTTAGAAGCTAAGAGAATGAATATTACTATTGATAAAAAACCTTCAAATTCAAGTTTTTCAAAAAAAGTAATAACAAATTTAAATAGACTAACAAAAAGCTTTGAACTTCAACAAGCAGAAGCTATAGTTGAGTTATTTGATATAATCAATAAATTGGAATTACAAATTGACATATCAGAAGCTCAAAACATTTACTATAATAAAATCTACCATAGAATTGGAATGATATTAGAAAATAATAATGAAATACCAAAAGAAAATGATATGAAATTTGTAAACGTACTTCTTGAAATCGGTTTAAAATTAAATATCAATATAGATTTCTATAAAGTACAAATAGATAAATTCCAAATCACAAAAAAAGATTAACCTTTCGGTTAATCTTTTTTTTATTACTTAGATGTATTTAAAACGTATCTACCGGCATTCGTTGATGGTTCTACAGTACTATCATAAAACACAATAGGGAAGACATCACCAACGCCACCTTTTAATTTTACTGCACAATCTTTATAACCACTTTCCCAATAAGCTTTTGTATCAGAAGGGTTTTCACATTCAATTTCTTTATTTGGCAAAGTTTTTCCATTCACGTCAATAAATCCTGTACACGAATAATCTACAGCATTTTTCTTAGTATTTTTTAAAGATTGAGTACAAGCCCCATCAGAAGGGGATCTACTCATACCAATTATAGAACCATCCTGTAATTGATACATAGCAAACCATGCTGCAGAACCAAAATGTCCCCATTTATTGCTACTATTAAACGAATAATCATTTTCACCAGGGCTATCTTTCATATATCCAATAAAAGTTTCACCAGACAAATTTGCGTTTAACAATGCACAAGTTGTAGTTTTATCCTCAGGATGGCTATTGCCATTGCAGTAACCTGTTCCAAAATCACCCTCGATATTAGAAAAATCCCAATCATATTGAGCAACATTCATTTTCACAGCTTGATTTAATGTCGAAATTGCCTTCTTAAATTGAGTCCTTACTCTTGTGCCTTGAATATTAGCCATCAAATTAGGTATAGTCATCGCCGCAACTACACCAATGATACCTAGGGTAATTAAAACCTCTGCTAGTGTAAAACCAGCGGTTTTATAGGTTTTAAGGGTTACACCCCCGAAATTTAAGCTATTTGTACGTTTTAACCTCATAACCAAACCTCTCATTTTCATAACTTCCTTGTTTAATAATTATAAACTATCGAGCTAACTTTTTCAACATACACATTGAAACTTACAATTAAAAATTTAAACTACCTCTAAATCCGAAAGGTTATTCAAGACAAATTTTGTTGTATTTTGCAATTCTTCAATAGAAATTTGCCCTGTTGCAACAAGTATAGTTCGTTCTATTCCAGCATTTTTAGCTGAAATATAATCCATAGGAGCATCCCCTATCATAATCGTAGACTCAACATTTGCACCAATTAGACTTAATGCCAACTTAGTTGGTTCACCACTTTCTTTTGTTGCACTACAAGACTCTCGACCTATTACAACATCAAATAAGTGATTCCATCCAAATTGGTTTAATGTCAACTTAGCAGACTCAACAGAATCCGATGTAACAACTCCAATTTTAACACCTTGAGTTTTCAACTTTCTAATAAAACAAATTGCAGAATCAATAGGTTTGGTATACGCAATCATATTTTTATAAAAGATATCACTTACATCGTCAAAAACTTTTGCCAATTCCTGCGCTGTTGTATTAATACCAAATTTGATTAAGTCATTTCTAAAAATCTCTATAATTTTCACTCTCGAATATAGAGCAGTAATTCCATTAGATAGCATCCTTTCAGCTTCTGAATCGTATCCTAAGCATAAACAAAGTTGATCAAAATAATCATTTGAAAGTTGAAATCTTTTGATAATTTCTAAAACCCTTAATTCTGTCATTTTCCCCCAAAAAAAATGTAAATCTATAAAGGTACCATCTTTGTCAAAAAGTACGGTATCAACATTTTCAAATGACCAATTTTGAGTCTTAAGAGTTACCATCTTTCATATTCTCCAACGAAACATCTATTAGATTTTTTGCTAGTTTAACAGCTTCATCTAATTTGGTTTGATTATCTAAAATATCCTCCATCTCAAGATATTTTTTCACAATTTTTCTTGCATACGAACCTACCGCTAAACAATGAGGCTTAACACCACAAAGTTTAGCTAATTCAGTTGACTTTGTATTCGTTCCACCTGACATCATTATATACAGTGGTAAATCTGAATTCTGGAATAACTGAGCAGTTGCAACAGCTTGTAATGTTGTTCCGTACTCATCATCATTACCACTCATAGCAACACCATCCGCCTGAATAATTGTTGTATAAGGAGCTCTTGATTTTAACATTCGCTTAACTCTTTCGATCAATTTGTTATCTCCTAATCCAGATCTATCAAGCGAAATACAAAGCATACCATCAAAAAGAGTATTAATTATATTCCATTTTTTATCGACATCATATTCATTATCAGAAATCGCATGAAACTCAATACAGTCAATATCTTTTTCAATCAATTTTGGTAAAACCTCATCATAATCCATCAATTGAGACTCCATCTCAATAGCTTTGTGAGGACAATTTTTTGCACAAAGTGAACACCCAATACAACGTGCTTTTTTTACCTTGTATTTATCAAGTTCAATTATCGCATCATGAGGACATATAAGCTTACATTTACCACATTTAACACATTTTTCTTGATTTATAACAGCCTTGGTAATATGAGGGTCTCCATCAATACCAACACTCACGCAAAGATACCTATCTTCAAAAATGCCTGCGTTTTTTAAACCTTTATTTGCAGCATCAACAATTTCAGGCTTTGCGCATACATCAAAAAAATTACATCCTGCTAGAGAATAAATCGTAACCAATTTTTCAACTTCCAATGCATCCTCATTACCCGCACCACAAACTAATTTAAAACATTTCTTGGCTTCTAATAAATCTTTTAACATAATATTTATACTCTTTCATGGCATTAATTTACAAAAAAATTTTATTACAGAGAAACCAAAAGTGCAAAAACATATACTGTAAATTTTGTAACAAAAATAATAAAACTTGAAAATATAACAGAGAAAAATTTTTTAACAAAACAGAGAGAGTAAAATATGTTTAATTCAATAGAACAAATACAACGCAAATACACTACTGCGGTTCAACCCATTAAATTGTTTGAAACAAAAAACAATAGCGTTGTGCAAAAATCCACATTCGATTTTATAGAACAACTAAAAAAATCAGGACACAACCCTTTTCATCCTGACATTTCAAATTCTAACAATGGAAGAAAACTTGATATTCTTAGTTAAGACCAAGCCATTTGTTACTATCAAATACTCGACCTGCAGGCTGATAACCAGCTAATAAAGGATTCCCATTAGCGTCAACAGTCCTAACAGTATCACCTTGCTGAGGTGCTTTTTCATATGGAATTGATGCATAAGCGGCTTTTTTAAAAGATGTATCGACAGCTGGACGAATTACAGGCGTTGAAACTTTTCCGCCAGATACATAATTTATAAGATTTCCAAATGAAATTGCCATAGTTTTCCCTAAATTTTTCCCTTATATTATTAAAGTATACTTATTAGAGAAAATTGCGCAAATCTTAACAATTCTTTACAACTATAATAAAAAGAAATTGTTATTATAATTAGGTTTGAAAATTTGTCGATTAAAATTCAACCTTGGCTGCTCATAATTAGAAAAATTATCCTTCCTAGGTTTAAATTTTGACAATCCGACAGCTGTAACTTCGTCTTTGAAAAAAAACTTAATTAATTCCATAATACACATCCTTCTTTTTTAGTGTATAATGTTTTTAACGATAAAAAACAAAAAGTCAAAAGGAGACAAGATTATGGCAGAAAAAGTCACAAAAGACATGAACATTTTAGAAATCGCACAAAAACACCCAGAAGCAGTTGAAGTTTTTCGCAGATATGGTTTAGGTTGCTTAGGTTGCGCAGCTGCCAGATATGAAAACTTAGAAGCTGGTGCAAAAGTTCACGGTTACGACCCTGACGAGATGGTTGCAGATATCAATGCTCTAATTGAAGCCGTAGAAGGTTAACAAACATATAAACTAAAAAAAAGACTTACTTAAAAAAGTAAGTCTTTTTTAGTTCCCATTAACATATCTTAACAAAATAGGCAAATTTATTTACATTTTTTACTTTATTATATTAGGTAGAAATTAGGGAAAATTGCGTATTATGCAAATTAATGGTCAAAATTTACAACCAAAAACAGCTCCTGTACCACAATTCAACAGTAGTACAACAACTCCGGCTGTGCCTCAGCCTCAAGTTTGCCAACCTTGTACGCAACAACCTCAACAAACAGTAACTCAACCTTGCCAACCATTATATCCGCAAGGTTATTATCCAGTACAAAATACTGTTTATCCACAATATCAACCTCAAGTACAACAGCCTCAGAATCTACAGATTCCAGCTACTTCTGCAGGGGTTAATATTCAGATATTTAATCCATCAGTAACTACACCTGGTTCGCAAGCTCCAACATACAATGTAAATGCTCCTTGCTACCCATCAAGTTACTATACAGGGACTGTTGGACCAGATGGAAAACTTGTACCAAACAGCGGAGTAAATAACCCTCACTCAGGAAATAATGTAAATAATGGTACAAACAACGGAACAATTGGTGATAACAACAATAACACTTATACAACTAATACTCATACAACAACAGAAACAATAAAAACTGAAGATAAGAAAAAAACTGAAAAAAGACAAATTGTAGAATTAACAGATGAGTACATAATGAACTTAGAAAAATATCTGAACAGTCAAGAAAAAGATGTTAGGTTAAACGCTGCAAAAGAAGTCTACGCAAGACTTGAAGAAGATGAATCTAGATACGATGATAAAGCTTTAACCGCTTTAATCAACAAAATGCTTCAAGATCCTTGCGAAGAAATCCGAGTAATTGCTCTTTCAACATTAGAAAGCAGAAAATGCAAAGGCGACAACTATACAGTAAATGTCCTTCAGCAAATGCAACAAAACAATAACGGATATGGACAAGATGCTATAGATGCAAGTAATATCCTATTAAAAATGTCTGGAAGACAAGTAGAAAAAGAATTTGAAGTAAAGGATCAACCTAAAAAAGAAACAAACACTAAAAAATAAAAAGGTTAAAAAATGAATTTCAATACAATTAAACTAGCAATAAAAAACAATGCCGGTAAATACATCACAAAAGGTGTAGGTCTTGGTGCGCTTGGATTATGTGCATATGAATCTAATTATGTTGGAAAAATTAAAGCAGATAAATATGCGACAGAAAGAGATGCTCTTGCTACAGCTCATTATCTAAATAATACAATGTATTCAAACGACCTTAGTCCAGTTAAACAAAGGATTAAAGAAACAGCATATAGCATTGAATTAAATCAAGGCTGGAGAAGATTTTTTAACCTTGGTATAGGATACGTTAAAGGTTTTTGTGACAAACTAATCTCAAACGTAATACCTCTAGGTTTAGGACTTGGAGCATTGTTTGCTAAAGGCAAAGCCGCTACAGGTTGCGCAATTGGTCTAGCTGTATACGGAGTTTGCTCACTTATTAAAAACTTCTTTGGAATTGGAGTTCCTAGAGGTCCTTTAGAATAATACGATTATTCATTATCTGCTAGATATTTTTCGTATAAATCAGGACGTCTATTTCTAGTTCTTTCGAGTTGTTGATTATATCTAAACTCATTGATATCCTTATGATTTCCATTTAATAAAACTTCAGGAACGCAATAACCTCTAAAATCCCTAGGTTTTGTATAATGTGGATATTCTAACAATCCATTTGAAAAACTATCATCATGAGCTGATTCAATTTTACCTAATGTTCCTTCAATCTTACGACTAACTGCATCTATTAAACATAATGCAGGCAACTCTCCACCTGTAAGAACAAAATCGCCTAATGAAATTTCTTTAGGTTTAATAATTTCACGGATTCGCTCATCGAAACCTTCATAATGACCACACAACATAACAATCTGATCATATTTTGCTAAATCCAAAACTAAATTTTCAGATAATGGCTCACCTTGAGGCGAAAGCATAACTGTTATTGAATTCTCAAGTTTTTCAACACTATCATAAGCATCAACATATGGTTGAGGCATTAAAACCATTCCAGCGCCACCGCCATATGGGGTATCATCCACTTTTTTATGCTTGTCTTCGGTATAATCTCGAGGATTAATCGTATTTAAAGAAACTATAGAACCCTCTTTTGCCCTTTTCATAATACTAAAGTCAAAATAAGATTGAATAAATTCTGGAAACAAAGTCAAGACATCAAATCTCATTCTAGTAAACCCTCAAGATTATTTATAATAATCTTTTTGTTTTCAATATCAACAATAGGAACTATTGCATTAACAAAAGGCACTAAACATACTTTCTTTGAATTGGTTTTAACTGAGATTAAATCTGTAGCACCATTATTTGAAACACCAACAACAAAACCTAATTTTTTACCATCAGCATTATCAAAAACTTCTAAACCAACAAGTTCATCTATTAAAAATTCATCTTCTTCTAATGTTTCTCTAATGAATTCTTCATCCACAAACAATAATGCACCCTTCAATGGCATAATATCATTTATTGAATCTATACCTTCAAATTTTGCAATTAAAAGATTTTTATGAGGCTTTATAGAAACAATATTCAAAGGAGTATAAACATCTTTATCTTTAAGATAAACTTTTTCCAAAGACAATAGAAAATCGAACTGGCTTTTTGAATAACCAATTTTAGCTTCGCCTTTAATTCCGTGAAAATTAACAATCTTCCCAACAGAAACATATTTCGTCATAATTATTCTTCCGATTCAGTTTCTTCAGCTTTAGCTTTTCTGCCTCTTTTTTTCTTTGAAGCTTCTTCAGCATCCTCTGCAGGAGCTTCTTCTTTCACAGCTTTTTTTGTTGTTTTAGTTTTCTTTTCTACTGCTTTTTGAGCTTTAAATTCTTCAGGAGCATCCGCACGTTCTTGGTTCCAGCGTTCCATACCCATTTGAGCACGAACCAAACCTATACCAACGTGAACTCTCCATTCATCCATTTTCAATTGAGCAGCAATGATTTTGTGACATCCAATTGGAGGCAATGGTAACAATGGTTCATAAAGCATTTTAATAGCATTCAATTGATCTGGAGTAATTGCCAATTTACGTTTAGGGAATGGCAATTTTGGTAACATCATTTTTTGTCTTACCAAATTTATTCCAAAGAACACTTTTCTTGGTTCCAAACCAATTTTTTCACCAATAGTTTCATGTGCATCCGGATTTGGAAGCGGTAACATCAATTTATACAACAATTCGATTTGTTCCAATTGTTCTCTGCTAACCAATAATTGTTTTGGTGCAGCATTTCTGTTATTAGGTCTTCTATTATTATTAAATCTATTATTTTGAGGTCTTCTTTGTTGGAATCCACCACGGTTGTTGTTATAACCGCCACCACGATTATTATTGTAGCCACCTTGACGATTATTATTATAACCACCACCACGGTTGTTGTTATAACCGCCACCACGATTATTATTGTAGCCACCTTGACGATTATTGTTATAGCCACCGCCTCGGTTGTTATTGTAACCGCCTTGGTTATTATATTGACGCTGAGGTCTGTTATACGGTCTAGGATTATCATCCCCACCACTTGAATAACTACTATAGAATTGTGGTCTTTCTTCTGTTGAATAACTTGCTCTTGGCGCTTGACCCTCAGTAGGCGCAGATGAACTAGCGGATTCTGTTGAACCAACCATCATTTTCTTATCTGGGTACAAACAATCTGGGCAAATAACTCTTTTAGGGTTTTTTGTTTCAAACTCACGACCGCACTTAATGCACTTGTTTACATACATAATAAAAGCCTCTTAATTAATAATAAAAATAACTCTAATAAAATAAATTTAAGGTAACATTCCTCACAATATAAATCGATTTTAAGATAAAATATAACTTATGTAATTATTTTAACACAAATCATAAAACTTCGCAAGTCCATGATAAATTATTTTTCAACCATAAAGGTTACAGGGCCATCATTCACTAGTTCAACATCCATCATTGCTGCAAACTTACCAGTTTTACAAGGAATCCCAAGCTCTGAAACCTGAGTTATAAAATATTCGTAAAGCTCATTTGCAATATCAGGAGGAGCTGATTTATCAAAACTTGGACGAGTACCCTTTTTACAATCTCCACAAAGCGTAAATTGTGAAACAACTAGCATTTCACCTTTCACATCCAAGATAGATAAATTCATTTTCTCATTTTCATCTTCATATATACGCAATTTTGACAACTTTTCAGCAAGCTTATCGGCATTTTCTTTAGTATCACCTTTTTCAACACCAAGCAAAACCAACATACCCGCACCAATTTGAGAGTACAATTCATCATCAATTGTAACCGAAGCTCTTTTAACTCGTTGTATTAAGGCTTTCATTAAGAAATACCGCCTTTTGCAAACAACTCAGCTTTAGTAATTTTACGGCCACAACATTTATCTTCGTCACAGAAGCCCCATTTCTCACACTTTGGTACAAGATATGATTTTAACCAAGGTTCTTCTACTACCAACGCATCGCACATTCCTTTTACTAAACATCTAATTTCGTATTGAGCACGAGTACAAAGTCTTAAATTTGCCAAGTGAATCATTTCACGTAGATTCAAACTTGCAACAAGAGAACTTGCAGCAGCATTAGGCATAACAAATCGAGCATCTTCTGCAGGAATTCCAGCCTCAACAAACTCCTGATACTTATCTGAAATTTGTCCCATAAATGCAACAAATTTTTCTTTTAACTCAGGATTACGCTCAATTGTCGGAGGAATAATATAATCAAACTGACCTTTTTCTTTAACATAACGCTGAGATTTTTGAGAAAAAGACATGTGTCTATGTCTTACCAATTGATGAGTACAAGCTCTTGAAACATTTGATATTGCAAAACTTACTTGAATGTGTTCTATTGTAGAATAGTGACCAGAACCAACAACTCGCTCTATCAACTTTAACATCTTTTCTTCATCATCAGTTGATTCATAAATATTTATTGGATAATCCGCACTATAACAAGTTCTACACGCCGTGTATATAGTCTTTAACATATTTTCCGGCTTTGAAATAAGATTTACAACCGGCTTATTATTACCTTCCATAATATCTCCCCCTACTCTCTATAACTAAAATACAACATAGTAAAAATTTTAGCAATATTATTTGACACAATATTAAGAAGGTGCAGATATTACCTGCACCCAAATTCTTATATTTGTCTTAATGTCGCATAACTATTTGTTCTTGTTGTGTTATACATAGACCTATTATAACGAATCTTTTGAGAAGTTGACATTTGTTTGATTATTTTCTTTTGACCTGTAGGAGATGTAGATGTCTTATCAAGAATGATATGTCTAGCCTCATACTGATTAGATTTTGACTCTTTTTTTGATGATGTTTCTTTAACTTTAACAACATCGACCTTTGGAGTAACAACTTCTTTTACTTCTTGTTTTACTGGTTGCTCTACTTTTGGTAGTTCAACTTCTTTTACTTCTTGTTTCACT
>JAZLBN010000077.1:0-15243 GCA_045613725.1 Candidatus Gastranaerophilaceae bacterium | reverse complement strand
TGTATCTGTTAAGTAATAAAAATTTCCATCGGATGAAATAAAAGCATAGACACCTTGCGGAGATTTTATAACATTTTTATATCTCTCTATGCCTTTGAAATAAAAGCTATCAAAATGAGCTGAAACTTTTTCATAGATTTTGCCGTCAGCTCCATAAGCATAGCCATATTGACGTAAAATCCCATCTCGTCCAGCAAATGTTTGATATTCTTCTTCATCTTCCAAGCATTCATCTTCAACAAATTCATTAAAATCAGAATACCTTGCAATTTTCCAACACCCGTATTGATTAACCGTTTCATCATCATTTACCACCAAAAAGCCTTGCATTTTGTGCTGAAGCTCTGCTGTAGTAAAATCTGAAACTTTAGCAACCAGTTGATAGTGCATCTGTTTTCTCCTAATAAGCAAAACGAGCCATATTAACGAGGTTTTCTAAACGTTTTGCATCTCTGTTGAGGCGATACTTCCTCTTCAAAGATGTTATAATATAAGTTAAAACAGTCATTTTTGTTTCCTTTCATATATTTTGAGTATAGGAATACCGTATGGGAAATAGATATCCTCTACTCACCATTTAAGTTTTTATACTCAATGATTTGTGTTAAATTTGTGGCACTATTGCCATTTGCAAAGTTAGTGTTGAATTTAAATCATCATTTGTAAATAGCTAATTTTGCGCATCCATGTACCCATAGCCATTCTGGATGGATATTGATGTAATACGATGTAAAACGATGTAATTTTTCTTCAATCAGAAAAATTTAAAATTAGTCATTTATGAATAAAATTGCTACAGAATCGATAAAATTCACTAAAAATCATCATCTGATTCGTTTTTAGCGTATCTTTCTCGTAATTCTTTCAATAAAGCCCAATCACTTGCTTTGAAAGCCTGTAATGCATCTATTGGATATACAATATACTTTCCTTCACCTAGATATGGTATGGATTCTCTTGTTATTTGTTTTTTATCTGCCATACGTTTTTTTGCTAAATTATCCTTTGACATTCCCAGAAAATATGCAGCATATTTAGGCTTCAAGAAACCACTTTCACAAGCTAATCTATAAGATTGCATATCAAACGTTTCCGTTTGTTTATATTTAAAGAAACCACCATCATCAGACACGTTTTGCTCTTGTATGTCTGATGTGCTTTTTTCTATTGAATCTGATTTAATTAGACCAAGTGCTTTTGCAGTTTCCTCCATATCGCTTGTTTTTAAATTTTCAGCTAATTGTTTTATTGAATTTTCCATTAATTCAGTTTTTTCTGTACTAATAGAAATATTTCTTATAATTGACTCTTGCGGAAAAAAGCAATTATCAATGGTAAAAGGTTCAAAAAACGCAACACCATCTAAATTAATTACAAAATCTGCTAATCCTACAACATTTGTAAAATTTAATGTTCCCTTAAATATGACATCTTTTAATGTTAGTGAACCTTGATTACGGAAATCTGCAAAACTTTTACCATTCGTCAAATATAAACTACTTCCTTCATCAAAATACGAATTTTGAAAATAAACATCATATGGATAATAATTTCCTGTATCTTTCATTGTACAATCAACATTTTTATGGAAATGACAATTTAAGAAATTAATATTCATATTTTCTACAGTACATTCAGTAGAAAGGTTTCCTAAAAATTCACAATTTTCAAAAAATAATGATATTTGACGATTTGCAAGTAGCGTTTTACATTCACCATTAAACAAACAATTCCTAAATCCAATATACTCAAATAAACCAAACTGATTATAAATCAATTCCCGATAAAGAACTCTTGCTTCATGATTCTCAAATTTCATGTTTTCTATTAATATAGAATTATCATTTATTTTTATACCTTTAACATTTTCAACCTTTGTCTTTTTTAAGGTTGATAACATTGTTATAGAATATCTACTTATAAGCTCTTCAATGTCCTTTTTATCTAAAATACAAATGAATGCCATAAACATAAAATGTAAAAATTGTTCAAATAATTCTTTATATGTGTATGGAATATGTTCATAAATCTGAATTTGTTTAGGTAGACAATCTAAAAACAATAAAATCGCTATTATAGAAGAAAGATGCTCATCAAGAGATGAGTACATACTTTTATCATCAAAGTTACGATAATTATCAGAATCAAATCTACATTCATCTTCAAGATTTGAATCATCTATTGTCGGCACAAAATGTCCTTTTCCTTTTTCAATTAGGTAAGGAACATAAAATATAGCACCCGAAGTCATTTGATTAAAACATTTTTCAACCATAGTAGCGAACTTGTCTGACGGTGTATATTGAGATAACTCTTTTCTTAATGCCTTATTTTTCATAAGAAGATAACAAATACCGTTTTTTTCCTTAAAATATTTCACAGTATCTTTTTTCGATGTCTTTCCTGAAAATATATTATATATGGCTCTATTTTCGTTCGTATCTCTATGAAGGACAAAAGTATCTTTCAAAATATAAAGAAATCTATATCTAACAAATTCTAAAGCATACGCCAAATTAAATTTTCCAAGTTTGTAAAGATACTCATCTTTATTGTTTAATAATCTTTCCATGTATATTTTAAGTAGGTATGGCGAAACATCTGATTTGTAACTTAAATTAGATTCTGTGTATCTATGTATATTACCGTAAAATAGTTGTGATAAATTTTCATCTTGAGGTCTATCTGTTAAAGACCATTTATTGTATTGCTTTAAGAATTTCATAGCCAATCACCTTAATATATAATTTTTCTATATAATAAAACCCAAATACTAAATTTTTTGATAAGAAAAAACAAAATGTTAAAGAAGTTACATTCTTTAACATTTCGTCCAAAAGTGTTGAAAATCTTGGCTTTTATTTTAATCTCTTTTAATTTCTAAAATCCAAATGTTAAATTTTGTTTGGTTTGCTTATAAAGTTTAGCATTGTTACCATCTGCACTTAACAAATTTAATAAAACAATTGACTTTAGAATATTTCGCACACAGAATAGAACATAATTAGAACAAGAGATGATAAAATGCGACAATATATAATAGCTTTAGTTGATTGTGATAGCTTTTATGTATCTTGCGAACGGAAGGATAATCCCGATTTGCAAGGAAAACCTGTGTGTGTAATGACAGGTGGTAGAAATAAAGGCATTATAGTTTCTCGTTCAAAAGAAGCAAAAGCTCTTGGAATTAAAATGGGTGCACCGTATTTTCAAATAAAAGATGTATATAAAGAAGCTATTTGTATTCCTGCACGAATGTATCGTTATAGTGAAATATCCAAAGAAGTAATGGATACTATAAAAATATTTAGTCCAGATGTAGAAGTTGTATCGGTTGATGAGGCATATATAGATTTAACAAGCTTGAATAAGGTCTATAATTCAACCTATACAGATATTATCAAAAATATCCGACAAACAATACTTGAAAAAGTAGGAATTCCTGTTTCTATCGGTTTAAGCTGTTCTAAAACACTCGCTAAATTAGCAAGTGATAAGGCTAAAAGCAATAATGGTATTTTTGTAATAAGACCAGATAAGATTATGGATATAGTAGGAGAAGTGCCTATTGAAGATGTTTGTGGAATTGGTCGTAAAAACAATGAACATATGAAATTTCATGGGATTTTTACTATTAAAGATTTTGTAGCAAAAGATAATGCATGGATAAGAAAAGCTTTTGGAATAAACGGATTAAACCTTAAAAGCGAATTAATAGGTATTGCAACATCATTGGTCAACAGTGAAGAAACAGCACCTCAAAGTATACAAGATACAAGAAGTTTTGAAGACTTTACTCAAAGTTTGGAATATTTACAGCATGAATTGAATAATCACGTCCATACAGCTTGCCAAAAATTAAGACGATGGAACGGATTTTGCCAAAGCATTGAAGTAATCTTAAAAACTAAAGATTTTAATTATTTTGCGACGGAAACAAAATTTGCAAATCCAACCAATTCCGATAGAGAAGTAAGAGATGCTTCGATAAAGTTATTAAAGTTAATGTATCGTCCAAATTTAATATATAGAGCGACAGGAATAACACTTAAAAACTTGACATATGGCAAGCAAATACAACAATCACTATTTGAAACCTTAATTCCAAATGATGATAAGCTTTCTCATTTAGTCGATGAGCTAGAAGCAAAATATGGTCAAGGCATTATAAAAAGTGGAATGTGATATAAATTTAATCACTATTCAAAATACTTTCATTTATATACCTATGTAAAGTTGACCAAGTACAGCCCATTAGTCTTGCAATTTCAGCTTTTGATATATTTTTATCTAACAGTTCTTTTATCTTATTATGCTTCTTTTTGCAATCAAAATCATAATGTCATCCAAACTGTTGCTTTAGACTTATAATTATTCAATAACGTTTGGCAAACGGTAAAATTAGATTGCATTCAATCTGTATTGAAGGATAGAAATTAAAACATTTAATACTGCAAATCAGCTAAAAGTATCAAAGTGATTGCGTTAGAAGAAAAATAAACGCTATTATTATCTTGTAATTTTATATTGATTTTTTGCATTTATGTTTTAAGATGCTTTAATATAGTTTAGTTAATTGAATTAAAGGAATAAAATGCAAAAACAAGAGACTAGTGAACATGAAATAAAAAGACAGGAAATGGACAGATGTAAAAGAATATGTGATACATTAAAGATATTGTTATGGGTTGCAATTATTTTAATAGTGTTGATTATTGGGGTGGCATTTGTATGCCCATTTGCTACTGAGGTTTTAGCAGAAAGAACTATTTTTGTTAAAGATGAATTATTTGAAAAAGAATTAAAGTCTCTTATAAGTCTCGTTGAAACAAAAAAAATTTATACAATAGATTTTGTTATGGAAAGAATTGTATCATTTTATCAGCTATTAATAACATATCTTCTCGGATTGTTTGCTCTTACAGGATTTTTAGGGTATTTCTATGTTAAAAAATCAATTAAAGCAGATATTCAAGAAGAGTTGCTTAATGCTGTACATTCTAGGATGTTTTCAGAATTAATTAATCTTGAAGTGCAAAAAGTCTTTTCAAGAGAAAAAGATGGTGGAGAATTGTATAAAATTAGTGGATATATTGAGAATTTGGTTTCTAGAGTTGAATTTATAGAAGATTTCATCAATAATGAAGATATTACCATTAAAGTTAAAGGTAAGAGTACACAAAGTGCAACACCAAAGAAAAAAACAAAAAAAGGATAGAATATGGCTATAGTAGGAAAAGGATTGGTTAGACCAAATGCTGAAGAGATTTTTGGGAAAGAACTTATAGAACAAACAAAAAAACAAAAAAAAGTTACTTCTGGAGAAGAGCTTTTGAAACAGTATTCTATTAAAGATTTCCCTTTTGATGTTGCATCCTTTGCTACAGATAAATTAGGCATAATAATTAAATATGATACTTTAGATAATGATATCTCAGGAAAACTATCCAAAGAAGATAATAATTACGTTATTACAGTTGAAAGGAGACATCCAGAAAATAGACAACGTTTCACAATAGCTCATGAATTAGCACATTATTTTTTACATAAAGATTTGAAGGAAGAATTTGAAGATACTGTTTTCTTTAGAGGAGCAGATTCAGATACATTTGAGTTTCAGGCAAATTTATTTGCTGGAGATATTTTGATGCCAAAAGATGAATTTTTAGAGCAAATACGCAAAGGTAACTCTAAGATAGAGAATTTAGCAAAATATTTTGGTGTTTCAACATTAGCGATAAGAGTTAGAGCAAAGCAATTAGACTTACAGGGGCATGGATTATGACTACATTTTCTTATATTCCCATAATTAAAACAGGTGATGCAGAACTTAAAGCTTTGCAGAATTTAAGTGCTGAAGATAAAGAGAAATTGACACCTCTTATAGAGCTTACCAGAGGTAGACGTTCCAAGAAGGATAATATTGGAATGTTACAAAAAAGGGTAGATAAGCTTAAAGAAATTAATTTACACCGATTTTTTATTGATTTAACAGATGATTCTTCTCTTTCTAATGTAGAAATAGATATTAAACATTCTAATGTAGACAATTATAAAGAATGGTGCGACTATTGTTTATTTTTGAAACAATTTTTTCCGCAAATCTGCCCAGTAATACAAATAGAAGAAGACGAAAATTATGAAAATTATTTGCAAAAATTAGAAAATCAGATTATCTTTATGCAACAACACTTTGAATATCTTATGTTCAGAGTAGATTATAATAACTATATTAATATAGTTGCAGATTTGAAAGAACTAATGCAAAGAACCATAGATATTGATGTTTCTAAAATTCTTTTTATGTTTGATAGCAAATACATAAGCAATAGCAATACGTCTTCAGATTTAATAATTAAGTGCTGTAAAGTTCTTGCAACTATTAACATAAACAACATTGTGCTATCCTCAACATCATATCCAAATAGTATTACAGAAATACTGGGAGTTTTACCTGCAGGTACGCTTCAGCAAAAAGAACTTCATCTTAAAGAATTAGAATTTTACAATAGAATTAAAAAGGATACCAAGGAAGTCAATTTAATATATAGTGACTACGCATCAGTGAATCCTATTCGTAATGATAATGTTATTATGGCTAAGGGATGGATTCCTCGTATAGACCTTCCTTTTTTAGATAATATTGTAATTTATAGAAAAAAAAGAGAAACGTCTAGTTATGCTGCAAGATATAAAGAAATTGCTGTAGCTGTTTATAATAGCACCGAATTTAATTACGTTAAACAACATTATAATTGTTGGGGGATAGAAGAAATAAAAAAAGCAGCATATGGAGCTATCTCTGGGGCAAATATTACTTTTTGGATTTCAGTAAGAATCAATATATACTTAACAATGAAAATTAATGAATATTGTTCAAATTACATCCAGTAAGGGTTCTTAAGTCCTCTTCTGTAATACCTGTATTTTTAATATCATATAGAAACAAAGAAAATTGGTAGCTATATCTTTTTATAAGGCTTTGTATTGCTAGTTCTCTAGTTTCTTTTATAGATAATTCATTGGAAATATAATCTCTTAAATCATAAACAGATAAAGAGCTAGGCTTTTTCTTTATATTTTTTATAATTGTTTTTCTATCTAAAAATTCAGCAAGAAAACGTTTATTCAATCTTTTTATTAAAGTAGGTTTACGTTTTTGTTTTACGTCCTCATTAACTAAGATAATTCCAACATTTTTAGGTACACTTAATTCAATTTCTTTTAAAAGAGTTTTGGTTGTAACGATATAAACAAAATCAAATGTTTTGAGATAATCAGGTAATTGTTCATTTAATCTTTTAATATTGTCATAATCACTTTTAATTTCAAAAGCGTAGGAAAAACCATCGTGAATCATAACCAAATCAGCTCTTCTAATCAAAGGAGAATAAGCCACCTCATTTCCTAATACTAAATCGTTATGATACTTTTCAAGTAACCATTTAATAAGAGTTATTTTAATTTTTGAAGCATTTATCATAAGCACTAATAAATTATTGTAAACTAATTATTCTATAACAATTATCATTTTATTTTGCAACAATTGTTTCCTTGATATACCTATAGAAAAATAATAAGTAAGCTATGTATATTGATTTATGAACCTTCGGATTGTGCTTCTATCAACTTTAAACATTCTGGCTATTTGAGTTTTAGGGATGTTTTGTTCAGCAAGTTGCAGAATTCTTTCTTTGTTTTTCTTTAAGTCATTAAAAGCACTTTTACGACCAAATGGACGACCTAAATGTTTTCCTTCAGATTTAACTCTTTTTAAGGCTTCTTTAGTTCTTTCAGAGATTAATTGTCTTTCTATCTCTGCTGCCAAACTGAAAGCAAAAGCAAGAACTTTGCTCTGTATATCCGAACCAAGACGATAGTTTTCTTTTAAGGTCCATATCTGACAATCTCGCTCAAGACATTCTTTAAGAATTCCCATAACCTCAAGCAAATTTCTACCAAGTCGGCTTAATTCTGAAGCAATTAAGATATCTCCTTTTTTTAATTTTTTGAGTAATTTGCCGAGTTTTCGTTCATTTAGTGGTTTTCTGGAAGATATTTTCTCTTCCACCCATTTGCTGATTTCTATATTATTTGCCTCACAAAATGTTGAAATAGCAAGCTTTTGGTTTTCTAAGACCTGTGTTTGAGTGCTTACTCTTATGTATCCATATATCATATTCAATCCTTTTAAAATATTTATCAGATTGAACTAAAATACATAAAAAATAGTGAGATAATTAATTCACCGATTAATTATCTCACTTTTCACATCATACGATTTAATATGAAAGAATCAATCAAAATATTAAAAAAAAGTCAGATATTTTAAAGAACTAATGCCATCTTCTGACACTTATTAGATAATACACTAACTATCCTATTTAATACACAAACTACCACTGTTCTAATCGGTGGTTTAGCTCGGTGTTAGAGACTTTAGATAATACATCTACAATAGAAAAAGAAATACCCTTAAAAGAAGAACTTAAAGGGCAAAGCCCCCTTACGCAAATTTACAATTTAGATGATTTTAGAGATATACCTTGCGAATCAAAAGAAGAAGACATTGATATATTAGAGCAAGATATTGAAGAGCTTAGTCCATTTTTATTAAAAATCTTGCTTCAAGATAAAACAACCGGAAAATATATTCGTTTTGCCTGCGATGAATATGCCAAATATGGTGAAGCCTATACTGCTGAAAAAGAAATATTACCGGAACTTATAACCAAAGACAATACAAGAATAATCCAACCAAGAATATCAAAAACCAAAGATGAACAAATAAACAGAACTCGTAAATCTGCTGAAGTTTTTACTCCATCTTGGATTTGTAATGAGATGAACAATCATTGTGATGAAGAATGGTTTGGTCGTAAAAATGTATTTAATATTCCAAACGGACACGATTGGATACCAACAAAAGAACCTATACAATTTGCAGAAGACAAGAAAAGTAAAAAAGAAAGTTGGAAGAAATATGTTGATTCTAAAAGATTGGAAATCACTTGTGGTGAAGCCCCTTATTTAGTTTCAAGATATGATACCACAACAGGAGAATTTCTACCAATAGAGAGAAGAATTGGTCTTCTAGACAGGAAACTCCGTATTGTAAACGAAAACACCACTAATGAAACAGATTGGTTTAATTGGGCAAAAAGAGCCTTTGAAGCCACTTATGGCTATGAATATCAAGGAGACAATTTGCTTTTGGCAAGAGAAAATCTTCTTTGGACATTTATTGATAATTTTAAATTCAAGCACAAAAAACAACCAACATTAACACAAATCAAGCAAATAGCCAATGTTATTGCGTGGAACATTTGGCAGATGGATGGGCTTACAGACACAGCCCCTTTTAGTGTTGGGGCTAATGAAACAGAACAATTAGAACTTTTTAGCGATTTACCAAAGGTTTTAGAACCAATGCTTTGCAAAATAAAAGATTGGAGAAGCGATAAAGTTTTTTATTTCCAAGAAATGAAGAAAGGAAACAAAAATGAAATTTGATGTAATTATAGGTAATCCTCCATATCAGGTAAGTGATGGCGGTGCTCAAGCAAGTGCAAAACCTGTTTATCATTTGTTTATGCTGGAAGCAAAGGAGTTGCAACCTAATTATATCAGTTTAATTATGCCCGCACGATTTTTTACAGGCGGAAAAGGATTAGATGATTTTCGTCACGAAATGATACATGATAGAAGATTTAAAAGTTTATTTGATTATTCTGATTCTAAACAATGCTTCAATAGCGTGGATATAAAAGGTGGAGTTTGTCATTTCATATGGCATTCTTTACACAATGATGAATGTGATATATATAGATTTAATGATATGGGAATATCTTATTCAAAAAGATTCTTAGCAGAAGATGGAGATGATATTTTTATTAGAGAAAATGTGTTGGTTTCTGTAAAGAATAAGGTTCAATCATATAAAGAAAAAACAATGGATTTAATTATATCTCCTCGTAAACCATATGGATTATCTGGCGATGTAATCAAATCACGTGAAAAATATAATTTACCACCAATGTCAGATACTCCTTTAGAGAAAGGATATAAACTTTTAGGACTGGATAATAAATTAAGACGAATACATAAATATTTAGATGAAAATTATCCTTTTTCACATAATGAAGGCTTAAATAAATATAAAATATTCATTTCAGAAAGTTATGGTAATGGTGAAATTAGTGATATCCCAGCAACACCTGTTTTAGCTAATCCAAAAGAATTATGTACAGAAACATTCATTCAAATAGGTCCTTTTGATACTGAATGTGAAATGAAAAATTGTTATACATATATTAAAACAAAATTTTTCAGAGCACTTGTTAGTATTAGAAAGCAAACTCAACACGCTACAAGAACTGTTTATCAATTTGTCCCTATACAAGATTTTAATGAAGCTTGGACAGATGAAAAACTTTACAAAAAATATGGTTTAACCCAAGAAGAAATAGATTTTATTGAGTCTATGATTAAACCCATGGAGTAATGACTATGGCTAAAATCAATATCAAGACAAGCAAGAAGATTGAACCAAAGTGTTATGCTTATACTACTCCTGAAATTGCAAGGCATAATGGTTGGACTAAGATTGGATATACCGAGCAAGATGATGTAACTAAAAGGATTTTGCAACAAACACAAACTGCTGACATTAAGTTCAATTTAGAGTGGGAAGGATTAGCCATTTATGAAGATGGCTCAAATGATGCTTTTAAAGATAAAGATTTTCATGCTTATTTGCATAAAAAAGATATTGAAAAACAACCTGATACAGAATGGTTTAAGATTGAACCTAAAAAATCTTATGAAGAGTTTAAGTATTTTAAGAAAAACAGAGGTGTTTTAGAAACCATAGAAGCAATTCCATATAAATTAAGGCAAGAACAAGAAAATGCTGTAAAACAAACAAAAGACTACTTTTTCTTACACGCAGAAGATGAACCTGAATTTTTATGGAATGCTAAACCTCGTTTTGGTAAAACACTTTCTGCATACGACCTTTGTAAAGCATTAAATGCTCGTAAGATATTGATTGTAACCAATAGACCGGCAATCGCAACATCTTGGTACAATGACTATGTTAAGTTTTTAGGAACAGGTTCTGGATATTACTTTTTAAGCCATATTGACACTCTTCAAAATTGCAAACATGTAATAAACAGAAAACAATTACCCGGTTCAGCCAAGGGATACATTGAGTTTTTATCTCTTCAAGATATGAAAGGTTCAATTTATTTTGGTGGTAATATAAACAAACTTAAAGAAGAAGCTGAACTTAATTGGGATGTTTTAATTATTGATGAAGCTCATGAAGGTGTTGATACATATAAAACAGATATCGCTTTTGACCATGTGAAAAGAAAATACACACTTCATTTATCAGGAACACCATTTAAGGCATTAGCAAACAGTAAGTTTAGAGAAGAAGAAATTTACAACTGGACTTATGCTGATGAACAAAAGGCTAAAAGAGATTGGGACGAAACAAAAGAGGAAGAAAACCCATATTCAACTTTACCCCAGTTAAATCTTTATACATATCAAATGTCTGAAATCATCAGAGATAAGTTACAACAAGGTGCTGATTTCAATGATGATGGTGAAGAAGAAAGCTATGCTTTTGACTTAAATGAGTTCTTTATCACCAATTCTAATGGGACATTCAAATATGATGCTGATGTAGATAAATTTTTAGAAGCATTAACAACTCAAACTAAATTTCCATTTTCTACAGAAGAGTTAAGAAATGAATTAAAGCATACATTTTGGTTATTAAATCGTGTTGATAGTGCCAAAGCATTAGCTAAAAAACTTAAAGAACATCCAATATTTGAGGATTACGAAATAGTTTTGGTTGCAGGCGATGGTAAACTTGATGATGAAAGTGAAAATCAAAAGGCTTTTGATAAGGTAGTCAAAGCAATCAAAAACAATGAAAAGACTATTACTATTTCGGTTGGACAATTAACTACCGGTGTTACCATACCAGAATGGACAGCAGTTTTGATGTTAAGCAATGTAAAAAGTCCTGCACTTTATATGCAAGCAGCATTTAGAGCACAAAATCCTTGCTTATTCAACATAGATGGTGAGTTGCTCAGAAAAGAAAATGCCTATGTATTTGACTTTGACCCAGCAAGAACATTGGATATTTTTGAACAATTTGCTAACGATTTAAGTTCTGATACAACAAGTGGTCGTGGTGATGCTGATACAAGAAAAAAACACGTAAGAGAGTTAATCAACTTCTTCCCTGTATATGGTGAAGATGATGAAGGAGAAATGATAACTCTTGATGCTGAAAAAGTGTTATCTATTCCCCGCAAAATTCACGCAGTTGAAGTGGTTAGACGTGGATTTATGAGCAATTTCCTATTCCAGAATATAAGTAATATATTTGGTGCACCTCAAGCTGCTGTTGATATTTTGAAGAAATTTGAAGCAGTTAAACAACCTGTTGCTATTACTCCACAAACCAAAGAAGAACTATCAATCAATGATAATGGTGAAGTTGAAATACCTCAACAAACCATAGAGATTGGTGTTGATAATGTTTTCGGTGAGAAGATTTATGCAATAGTTGATGATTTACAAGATGCAATAGAAGAAATTCAAACAAAACAAACAGATACAAAGAAAGATGAGATTTTTGAAACATTAAAAGAACAGTTTAAGGTATCTGTTGCCGAACCTTTAATTTCAACAGCCAAAGAACAGTATGGTAAAGATATGAGTGCAAGCACTCAAAAAGCAGTAGAAAGAAAGATTATAGCTAATACTGATACTGTTGTAGCAAAGCACTATGGCGATTTTAAGATTGGGCAAAATACTATTGAAGCCGAAAGAGAAAAAGAAATTGAGCAAGCAAAGAAAGAAAATAGAATAGAAAGTATTGCTGAAATCAACAAAGAATATGATAAAAAACAAGAAGAAAACAAAAAGAACTTTGTTGAAGCAATGCAAGAAAAAGCACAAGAAATTGTTAAAACAGCAGGTGCAACTATTGTTGAAGCTGTTGAAACAGATAAGAAAAACAAAGAAAAGAATGCTATTGAAACATCTATTAGAGACCATTTAAGAGGTTTTTCAAGAACTATACCATCATTTTTGATGGGATATGGTGATGAAAACACAACATTAGAGAACTTTGATACTATAATCCCTGATGAAGTATTTAAGGATGTTACCAGTATTACTCTTGATGAATTTAGATTTTTAAGAGATGGTGGTGATTATGTAGATGAAGAAACAGGAGAAACAAAGCATTTTGATGGGCATTTGTTTGACCCCGTTGTGTTTAATGATTCAGTCAAAGAGTTTTTAAGGCTTAAAAGAAAATTAGCAAATTACTTTGATGAAACACAAATTGAAGATATTTTTGATTATATTCCACCTCAAAAGACAAACCAAATCTATACACCGAAAAAAGTGGTAAAAGAAATGGTAGATAATTTGGAAAAAGAATGTCCTGAATGTTTTGAAGATACTGACAAGACATTTATTGATTTGTATATGAAATCAGGTCTTTACATTACTGAAATTGTAAAAAGATTGTTTAGAAGCAAAACATTAAAGATGCAATATCCAAATGAACAAGAAAGATTAAAACATATCTTTGCAAATCAAGTTTATGGATTAGCACCAACAGAAATCATCTATCGTATTGCAACTGCTTATATTTTGGGTTTTAATGAAGATATGAATATAGATAGACATAATCTAAGACAGTTTGATACTCTACCATCTGTTCAAAATGGAACTCTTGAAAAAGATTTGGATAAGGTATTTAGATAGTTGGAGGTTTATATGCTATTAGAAGTTTCTGGTGAAGATTTACGTAAACAACTTGCACATATAAAGAAAAATCTAAAAGGTGGTCGCAAATCTATCCTTTATCTTGAGATATATGAAGATGGGCTTCTTTTAGTATACAGAAATATTGAAATGCCAATAAAAGTATTCAATACTATCGGAAGAGAACATAAATTAAGAGCTATATATACTATTGCAGATTATGCTCTGTTAAGTAAATTGATTATGAAATTTAAGGATTTTGATGTTTATACATTGGACTTTTACCCTAATTCCATTAGAATTAAAATTGGAACAGTTCAATTTGAGGTAGCGGCTAATTTGCAAAAATAATAAGAGGAAATATTTATGAGTGATATTAACGAAGTTAGAAAAAAAGAAAATGAGGAGATTATTGCTCATTATAAAAGCATTTTAGATATAATTAAAACTAAATGTAATAGATGTGATGCACCAAGTTGTCTGGGGTGCATTTTTAGCAAAGGTGAAATGCTTTATCATTTGAGAGAATGCTTACGAGGGATGACCAAACAAGATGGTGAAGCTTGTATGAAAGTATTTGATATGGATTACAATAGTTGGTGTTCTTTTATAGAATGGGATTAATTTCCACCTATCATCCCAACAACTCCATCCAAATCAATGCCTTTTGATGCCAAAACGGACATCAAGGTTTCTAGTGCGTTTTTGTAACTATCTCGTTCATTTTCTAACGATTTGATACGGTTTTTAGCTTCATCAAGCTCATTTTTATAGTAGTTTGCCCATTGCTCTTGGTCTTGAGCGTCGTGTTTTAGCATATTCTTTTCAATGTTGCCCATATTAACACCGTCTAGGGGCGTAAATTCGCGTCCGGAGAGCGATAATTGTCTTCTGTCCTTATCATCATAGGTTTTTATCAAATAGCCCTCCCTGACGAGTTTATTGACCATAACTTTGGTTGATGAAGTTTTACAGCAAATCGCCTTTGCCAGTGTCTCGTTATTCATGAAAAATTTGAAGTTGCGATTGGTTTTATAACCGATATATGTTAATATTAAACGCTCTGTAATAGTGAGCTTTCCTTGTCTTTCACTCATTTTAATTCCTTTAATATGTGTTTTAACATGAGTATTTATCGGCAAATTTTACGCTTTGTAATTTTAACAAAAAATGCTGCTGGAAATGAATATTTCCACCTAAAACCGCAGCGGAAATGGATATTTCCACTAAAACGCCAAATGGAAATGAATATTTCCGATATAGGAAACGGTTATTTCCTTATACGGAAAAGGATATTTCCACTGGTGGAAACAGATATTTCCGCCGCACTTTGTTGAAACTGTTGATATACAAGGGATTGAGAGCTGTTTTTTGCTCCTATAATATAATTATAATAGAAATAAAATAGCTATTATAATAGCAAAATTTGTT
>JAZLBN010000076.1:0-7051 GCA_045613725.1 Candidatus Gastranaerophilaceae bacterium | reverse complement strand
TATCACCACCGTATAATTCACCTTGCATGGCGCGAGACCAAAGCTCTAACAAAAGAGCTAATAAATCCCCTTTTCTAAATGATGCACCATCGAGGTGGGAAAGCCATATAATGAGATGAGTATGCGGCATTTTGCGCTTCTGTAATTCGTGTCGAAATATCGATGCAGAATTCGGCAACCTGCGAGAAAGAGAAATTGTAAAACGATGAAAGCATTGTCGATATTTATTCAAGCGATCATCGAACCATATATCATCTGTTTTCCATGGAACAGTTAAAGTGATACCATAAGTTTCAGAATTAGGAATAGTATTTTGAGATAAGGCGTCACGAAGACGAAGAGCAGTATGTCGAGTAAATTTAGTAATCAATCCCCTTTTAGATATCTTATTTTTTGGTGGTATATGAGTGGTAGTACGTTTAAAACGTATAGCATGATCAAATAATAGACCAGACATTGGAAGAGAGGAATTATGTTTCATGGCTTTTTGTGTTCTGATATGAACCTATCACTAAAGCGGCCGCTCAGGCGCTCCGCGCCCTGGGCGGCCTTGTGTGAATTGTAGAGAAGGATAAAGGAAAAAAGGAAGATAAGGAAATAGAGATAATTAAGGCGATATAATTTACGAAGGCGAGATTCATGGAGATCATAAAGATCTAGTTTATTTGAAAATTCTTTTTGATTGGAATGATTGATAAAAAGAGAAAGGCCCTGGGCAGTGTTATAATATTGGCCTATTTTGATTTTAGATACAAGATCCATTGTATGATTAAGACAGTTTCCATCACGATCGTATAAACGACGCATAACAAATCCGGACATAAATGGTATCTTAATTTTGAAAATTGGCAACCGGAGTTGTGCCATATCATCGCAACGGATCCAATAAGAGCAAAGCAAACGAACCGGCTTTAAAATATATGAAGGATCCTGAGTTATTAAAAAAACAAATTGCCCATTTTTGGAAGTGTGACGCAACCAAGATAAAAAAGTTTTAATCCATATTTCTTTACCGTTTGAGTACTGATCGAGAAGCTCCGGAAGTTCATCAAGAATAATGGCTACCCTTTTTCGGCCACCAGAGCCACGAGGAGAGCCTATAGGGAGCTTTTCCCATTCAACATCATGTAAAGACTCAATAAAGGTATAACGGCCCTTCCAAGCTGGTTTAAGATTCTTTAAAGCAACATTAGAAACAACATAATTCCGAGATTCAAAAAATTGGACGGCAAAATCAACAGCGGAAAGAGTTTTACCACCACCTAAACTGCCATAGATGCCATAAACACCAGCAGTAATTGGAAGACTATTGAGATTAGCCATTACCGCATAATGTTATAAAATTTGCCCAAAATTTTCAAAGAGAAAGCCAGGAGCATATAAATTACGCGAGGAAGCATAAGTAATCCGATAATTAACCAGGCAACAGAAGACGCATAGTGCATCAAATCGAAGATAGTACGATATTTAATGAGATCTACTTGAAATTTATTATCTCGGAAATTTAAAACAGTTAATTTTGAAGGGAGAATATAATCTGCAAAAATTTGATTAGCGATCGGAGTTAATTTTTCTAAAGTTTGAGATTTAAATTCTGTTATAGAAGTAACAATTTCATCAAGATGTGTTTTTAATTCGTCAGCTTGAGAAGCATATGCAGAGCTATAATCGTGATCAGAATCTATTGAAAGTGAATTAGCCGAAAAAACTTGATTTGTTATATAGTCAACTCTTTGAGCAATATTAGAACCGGAATAAAGAGAATGATATATTCCCCGAATATAATCGGCAGACATAATATTGGCTTTTAAATTATTTTGAGCAATAACATGTTGATCATGCAACATAAAAATAACAGCTTGATCAAAATTGGTAGTTCCCTCGTAAGATGAATAAGGCTCATCATAAAGAAGATACGCATCAGGGATTGGATGATTCAAAGTTGAAACATTTTGATTTGCGTAAATCTCAAAAGGAGAAGTTGATGCAACAGTTACATCATGAGAAGTAATGATTCTTTCAAGTTGATTGGAGAGCGAATTATAAAAGTCATTTGTCCTGGAAGTATTACGAACGATAGAGGCAAGATCATTTGATAGAGTTAAATAAAGTTTATCACGAACAAAATCATAATAGTTGGAATTATTTTCGTTAATGAGATCTAACCAAGAGCGGGAAGACTTATCAGAAACACCTGAATAAACTTGCCATAACTCAAAGAAGGAATTAAACGCCCCGCGAAATAACTGTATATCTTCTTTAGAATCGGTCGAAATAACAACGCCATCAAAAGATTCTTTAGAAATATCTACAGAAATGGGTACATCCTGTTGAACAGAAACTCGTAAGGGGGAAGTACCGTTTTTAATTTTAATTCCATCTTCCTGGACATCATCAGTGAATTGCTCAATTTTGTTTTTAAAATTTTTATCGAGCAATCGCCAATCAGATGCGTCAGTAAGATGTCTTTTAAGCGCACCGAAAAAACCATTAGTAGCGAAAGGATTATTGTATGAGTAAGAAGCAATTGCGCCCTGGGCTTTTTGATTATTCCAATTTTTGAAAGCATCCTGGAGAGAAACTTTTTCACCAGTTTCCGGATCAATTACATAACCGTCATCGTCAGCAATAGAATAAAGATCTTGATATTTTTTTGCCTGAGCATCTGTTTTTGAAACTACTTGTACTGCGAGTATTTGATTGATTCGTTTATAATCATTTGGAGAAGGCCAAGAACCGTATTCTTTATCAAGCCCTAAATAATTATAAGCTTCTCTTTGAGTTACAACAAGATTTTCAGGTTCACCGCGTTCATCTCGTGTAAGTTGATAAAGAAAATATAAAGGCCCTTCAGCTTGACTATCAGGATTACCAAAAGAAAAATCGGAAAGAGATCCGGATGCATAAGATTTTAATTTTAAATAAGATGTATTAGTTATAATATCATCTAATTGATTAGGAAAAGTTGAAACCATAGAATCAATATTTTGAATACTTGATAATGCAGAATCAGAATTTAATAAAACACGATCGAACGAGTTCGAAATATTATTATAATTAGAAATTAAAAAGGGTAATAACAGTTCTATATTTTCTTTGATAAAAGAAATATCTGAATTTTGAACACATTTTATTAAATTATTACAAAAAGAAGGATAATCTATTATCACTTGTAAAGGATAATAAGATGTACCAAATGAATAATGGACGATAACATTTTCAGAAAATAAATTTTGTTTAATATCATTATTTATAAAATGGCGAAGTGTAGACTTGACGAAGTCAACCTTAGAACAATCGGGAATATATGATAATAAGTCTAAATATTCACCAGTTACAGTATTAGTAATACAAAATTTGTAACCATTTGAATCATAATTAAATAAAGTAGTAGTTACGCGTATGCCATAATTATCATAATCATTTAAAGCATCTACCACTGATTTTAAATTTATTAAATTATTAGTAGTTATTGAAACTTGAAATGGGATATATTGAGTCGCAGCTTCTAAAGCAGCTTCTTTAGAAGGGAATTTGTTCTGGATTAACAAAAGTTCACCGCGATACCTTAAAGACAAATACGAAGCAGTCCAAGGGAGAAATTCATCAGCTAAAGTAACAAGACTTAAAAAAGAAAAAATAAAAAGCAATTTAATTTTTAAAGACTTCATAATATTGATCTCCTAATTTTACGAAAGTAGGCTGAATCTCTGTTATCATTCGACCGTCAACAAAATCACCGACTTTGCAAAATCGAGATCCGAGCATGGCAAAGGCGGTACCGTCTATCTCCTGATATCGAGTAAATTTAATATAGGGGTTAACAATCTCTCTCGTTTTGTCTGAAGAATTATTGGCAATAATATGATTTAAAGAATTAGAAGAAGAAACTATATGTGCGGCAAAAACGATATTTGAAGTGGCTGAAATTAGATTATAGGCAAAAACAGCAAGATTAGAATTTACGTTTTTTTGATATTCAAGTTGATCAAAAAGTTTTTGCGCCTGGTTATAAAGCCGAACGATTTTTTCGGAAGATTCAGATTTAACAGAGGAAATAAAGTAACTACAAAAAAGAAAAAGAAGAGAAAGGATCAAAAATATAAAAGATCCAAATTTAAATTGTTTGTATAGTTTTGAGTTGTACATGGCTTTAAAAATATCAACAACTATATCTGCGAGTTATATAACAATTTATCAACTACTTATATTAAAAAGTAACAGAAAGAAAAAAAAGTAAAGAAAGAAAGAATATAAGTAGATTGATAAATTGTGTAATAACTCGCGAGATAAATTGTTGATATTTTTGATGGATGGAAACATTTTTTTAAAGACTATTACTAATAATTTTATTATTATATTTTTTTAGCCTCGACCAGTTAGGATCATAAAGGAAATTGATGAAAAACCAAGGCCTAAAATAAAAGCAAAAGTATTGAAGAGATAAGGATCATTGGCGTAATACATAATTAACCTCCTGATAATCTTTTAGCAAGTTGATAAATGTAATTTGTAACAGTCGGCCAGAATTTTGTCATCGCCCAAAGGGTGATTGAAGTGCCGACAAGAATAACAAAAGTTGAAAAAGCGAAGTAATAAAAATTAAAAGTTAACGAAAGGAACTTAAAAGAGCAACAATACGACAAAAGACGGTAAAGGTCAGAATCAAAAATAGTTTGAAAGTGATCTTGAAATCCATTGTATGGATTAGATAAAATTAATTGAATGAAGTATTCTTTTAAAGAATTTAAAAACTGAATTAAAGAATACGCAGTACCAACAATCGCAGGAATAATAACTACGAGTTGAACTGCATTCAAAGCAGACAAAGAAGAACCAACGGCGGCAACCGTTAATCTTAAAGCGGCTACAGCTTCTCCGGCTATCATAAAATAAAGAAAAACCCCTGGGCCATGTAAACCAGGGGAAAACGCGCAAAATGTTTTTAATTACGAAGCAGTACCGAAATAGCTACGAACTGCGCGAAGAAGCGCACGTCCGAGGTAGAAGAGCAGAGCAACACCTACAACGGTCGTAATGATCGGCCAAGCATCAGTGCACGTATCAGTGATCAACTGCTGCATTTTTGTGAGAATACCACCAGTACCGGTGATAACTTCATGAGTGAGTTCTCCAGTTTCCACGGGACCTCCTTAATTAATTTGAATAGCACTACTAAAGAATTTTTTGACTTGCCGTGCTAAATAGTAAGCCAAAAAAAGCGGAATTGTCGAACAAAAGCCGCTCAAAAAATAAATTATGAGATCTGTATAATCCATCAGATATTCACAACAGGAAGGCCAGTCACGGCGTTATAAGATTTAACCTCGGGAGTTGTATATTCTTCACCAATTTTCGGCAAAACAAAAGAGGGAGGAAGATCGAAACCCTTTACCTGAATCGGACGATTGATCTTGCCGTCAGGAACAAGTAACTGAATTTGAGTAATTCTATGCTTCTTCATTTGTGAAGTGGCTACACCGTTTGCATCTTTAACAGGGAAATCGCGTTCCTCATCCTGAACAAAAAGAACTTGACCTTTAAAGATTAACATGATTTTTTTTCCTTTCTTTTTTAGTTGTAATAATTGATGGACAAAATGGACATAGCCTTGTCAAAACCCTGAAAGACACCCAAAAGAGTATCTCGCTGACGGATCAACAATATACGAAGATCTTTATTTTCTGTTAACTCAATATCTTTTTCAAGCTGCTTAATCTGATTTTGCTTAAAAGATAAATATTCGTTGATCTGTTTTTTCTCAGAATCTGAAAGCTGAATAACCATAGATTAAATCCTTTATAGTTTAATTCCACAAATTTGAAGAACGGTGTAAAATTCAGATAAACGAATTTGTGCATCGCACAAATGAGATTTAAACGTAAATTGATCGCGTGATTTTTTACAAATTTTCAAGGAAGATTTAAAATAATCAATAGATCCCAAAATAGAATCACGATGATTCTTTAAGCCGATTAATTTATATTTATTCATTTTTTAGTCCCTTCATTTATTTGATTTTTTTTATTATGGTAGTTGTGAGTGTGATTTTGGTATAATTTTAGTTTCAATAGCACATATTATACGACAAAGATATAAAAATTTGTTTTTATTTTTTAGTTTTTATTTTCAATTTTTATAAATACATTATACGAAATTTTTATAAAAAAGTCAATAGGTAAAATAAAAAAATTGAAAAAAAATTACTAACATTCACGAATTATGTAAATATTGCCGTCAAGAGATATGGGAGTGTCAGGGTGAAGTTTAAAAATAAAGCCAGGCCGAGGTAAAATATCATTTCCGATCATAACCAGTCGAACCATATCAAAAAGATATTCCCGGCAAACTTCAATATCATCGAATTGTTTCAACAGAACCCATCGACCAGAAGAAAGAACATTTAAAGTGTAAAACATGGCTATTCCCTTTTTTGATTTTTTAATATTATTTCAAAATTCTTTGTTATAGTCAATATGGACAGATGATATATTTAAAAATTTAAAAAGCTTTAATGCCGTTGATCGTGCGAGAAAAACACAAGAATTTAAACGATGACGGGGAATCTTTTTTACACCAAAAGGACAATCTCGTTTCATCCGATGAAGTCGCTTAAATGAAAGCCCGAATTTTTGACCGGAGCAGTAACACAAGACAGTTTTCCCAGGAACAGAGAAACGAGAGAAACGGGATAATGTGCGGGATAATTGTAGAGCTTGACTTGGAGTCATCGTAAAAACGTCAACGGCTGGAGAAATGAAGTGCTTTCGGTTGATGTAGCCCCATTGTTTTCCAATATAGCCTAATTGAGCTTGTTTTGATTTTGCAGTATGATCGCATAGATATCTCATCATAGCAACATTGGATGAAAGCGGATCTACTTTTACACCATATTTGAAAAAATGATTTATATCACCACCGTATAATTCACCTTGCATGGCGCGAGACCAAAGCTCTAACAAAAGAGCTAATAAATCCCCTTTTCTAAATGATGCACCATCGAGGTGGGAAAGCCATATAATGAGATGAGTATGCGGCATTTTGCGCTTCT
>JAZLBN010000075.1:0-3287 GCA_045613725.1 Candidatus Gastranaerophilaceae bacterium | reverse complement strand
AATTTTATCGGTCGAAGACCTTCGCAAAGCACGAACATTCACTCCGCCTTTTTCAGACAATTTTTTTATATGTTTAGTTTATCGAATTTACCCGAATTTTTTTTATGAATTTTACATATAACAACGTTTGTTTGTTAGATATTTCCGCCCGTTTAGATAAATTAAACTTTTAAAAATAGTTTATTAAAAAATAGATTTTGCGCGAGCGAACGGAGGTTGGGGGAAAAGATGCCATGATATAAATGTCTGGGAAAGTGTGGTACTCTGATTTGACGGAATCAGAGAGTCGGCGGAAGGTTCTAGAGTGTTGTGAAGGAGGTTCTATTCAGCGATAGTCCCTTACTTCGGGCAAAAGATAAACCAAAACCGACCGCCGTACGACATTATGCAGAATAAAGTCATACTTTATTACTGCGAATAGGAGCACGGCTCACCACAGCCAGCGTTTACTCCTGATTCCATTTTATCATAAAGGGGTAAGAAATGGAACAGAAAAGATTTGTAGGAATTGACTTGGGGAAAAGAACCTACGAAATGAAAATCATTGACATTAACGGTAAAGTTACCGGAACAAACGGGCAGACAAACCCGAGCGGAAGAAAATTGTTGTACAGAAAACTATTGGCAACGGACAGAGTTGCGATAGAAGTTTGCTCACTTGGTATGGTAATGGCCAAAGAAATTCAGAAAGAAGTTGGATGTGAAGTAGTTCTTTTAAATCCTAGCCAGCTTGTTTTAATCTACCGTTCCTTAAAGAAAAATGACAAAGAAGATGCCTTAAAACTTGCACGCCTTGTTCAGAAATACACAAATGAAGAGCTTCCTAAAGTTGAGCTTCCGACTGAACACGAAGAAAACTTAAGACAGATTCTTACAGAGATTCGCCAGCTGAAAAACGACAGAACGAAAGAAATAAATAGACTACACGCAATCTTTGTTGAATGCGGAATTACCGAGATAAAGAAAAAGGATCTTGCAACAATCGATAACAGAATTAAGTGTATAAAGATGTTGAAAGGGATTGCTTTAGCACAAGCTGAACGTATTCTTAAAAAGCTGGAACTGGTTGAAACTCAGATAGAAGAAGTTGAAGAACTTCTTGATAAAGAAATTGATGGAGATAAAAACATAGAAAAACTGACTGAAATACCAGGGGTTGGAAAACAGTTGGCATCTGCATATGTTGCTTTTATAGGTGACGGCTCTCGTTTTCCGAATGCATCAACAATAGGTGCTGCAACAGGGCTTGTTCCAAGGCTTGATATGTCCAGTACTGTTTGCAGAATGGGACATATAACAAAATGTGGTAATAAAAATCTGCGAACTTTACTGATTCTTGCAGCCTGGTCACATGTCAGATCTAGGGATGGTGGCGCACTAAAAGATAAGTTTTTATATATGACACGGTTTCAAAGTAAAGGAAAGAAGATTGCTATTGTAGCGATTGCAAGAAAATTAGCAGAGTTGATGTATATATTACTAAAAAATGATACATCATATGAAAAAAGGCCTTCACCTACAATTTCTCAACTTGTAGATGAAGCTATGAAATTTGCATCGTAAAATTATGGAATCAGGAGTATTGTGGTATTGACAAATATCATAGGAACACTCTGCTTGTGGCAGCCACTGTGTGGCTGGTCTTATAGTTTCTATACCACAAGCAGCGTGTAGCGAGTTATCGAGCGTTTTTGAACCAAGCTACGTGACTGGGAGCAATTATAAATTATTTTATTTAACTCTTTGGATTTAATTGTTTAATTTATTCGTACAAATTAATTTTCTTCTGTAATTTGTAAATCAAGTGTAAAATCTGCTTTGTATGTTTTACCTTTGATAACAGTCAATGTTCTTGTAATATCGTATTCACCAACAGAGAATCTGACTTTATGCTCTCCTTCTGCAATTTTAACTTCTTTGTTTATATCAAAAAATTCTTCTTCATCCAAAAAGATTTTTACACCATCTGGAGCTGTAACAATAAGAGTTGGATCCAAACTTTTTAATTCAATAACTAAATCTGATTTTTTCGCTTGATCAATTCTGATTGTTCTAACTTCTGAACGATAAAATTCAGAAATTACAGAAACGTTATGAAGCCCTGTATCCAAAATGATTTTTACATTTCCTTCGATTAAGTTATAAGGTTGTTCATCTATAAAAAGAGAACAATTTTGTAACTGCTCATCTTGACTAACAACAGAAAGATTTAATAAACCTTTATTTTTTAAAACAGGAGTGATTGTAACTTTTATATTTTTTTCAAAAACTTCATCTGGCATTCCTTTCATAATAGGATGAAGTCTGACAAATAAAAATCCATTTGAAACATCAGGAATTTTTTGAATTCTTGTTACATATTGGTCTGATTTTAATTCATTATCTTTTGCCAAAGGAATCTGTAAAATCCATGATAATTTACCAGGCAAAATTTGTAGATTTGTTCTGTTTCCAAAATAATCAATTTGAGATTCTGTTGGTTCGGGAGTTATTTTTTCATAAAGAGAACAAGCTACAGAATCTCGCCAATATGCAATGCTTTCTGGAATTTCCATTTTAATTTCAACAGCGTCTATAAAAGTTTTATCTTCTGGCAAATGTATTGCGATTGCATCAATAATTTTTGCGTTTTTTAAAACTTTAAAATCAGGCTGAATTTGTAAATCTACAGAATGAATTTGACCAACTCTAAATTGTTCCGAAAAAACTTGTGAGGAAAATAAACAAATCAGCAAAAAAAGTAAAAACTTTCGCATTAATTAATCCTAATCTTATAACTTAAGTTTTTTTTGTGGATCCATTGGAATTCCACCTTTCCTAATTTCAAAATGTAGATGAGCACCTGTTACCATTCCACTCTGACCTACAAAACCAATAATCTCACCTTTTTTTACGATTTTAGATTGATGCACATTCATTTTTGAAAGATGAGCGTAAACACTTGTCATAGAACCATCATCATGTTCTAATATAATATAATTTCCAAAAATATTATCATTTTTTTTACATAACGCAACTTTGCCATCTTTTACCGCATAGACTGGAGTTCCTACATTCGCAGCAAAGTCAATTCCATTATGATTTTTCCATTCACCTGAAAAAGGATTTTTTCTTTTTCCAAATTCCGACGAAACCCAAAAATCACCTTTAGCTAAAGGCAAGCCTAAAGCCGAATCTAAAAAATAAGCACGCTCAGTTGAAGAAAGTCTTTGATTTTGTAAAAACTCTAAAGACACATTATCTATTTTATAACATAAATTTTTATTTGTTAAGGTGTTTTCCTTAGC
>JAZLBN010000074.1:0-26039 GCA_045613725.1 Candidatus Gastranaerophilaceae bacterium | reverse complement strand
TTTCAATTACATTTCATGTAATTAAAATTCAAAAAGTTGATGAAATTTTGAAATAAAATGTAATTGAAAACAAAAAAAATAAAAGGATTTTTAACTTTAAAATTTAGCAAATAAAGTTGATTTGCATTTTTTGTGAATCATCTTCGTTTTGGTGGACTAAAGTCCACCCTACTTTACTTTGCTATAATTTCGTAGGCAATGTATCAATTTCTTTTCTTAAGATTGCGACATTTTTATCTTTAGATGTTATTCGATTTTCAGATAGTGAATATAACCACTCTTTAAAATCATCCCAAGCAACAAGAGTCGGCAATCGCTTTCTACCATCCAGACGAGGTGGATTATCTATAAGTGATGTTTTGTCTATTAACCAATCTAATCCATCTTCAAGCAATTCTTTTGCTTCTCTTGTTTTTTGTGAAACTTTATCTTTAAAAGTTTGATTTTTTAAGTAACCTATGTGTTCATCAATACTAGAGTGTGCTGCATCAACAAATTCTTTTGTTTCTAATGTTTTAACAAAATCTAGAAAAGGAGTTTTACTTGACCCTATCCCCACGTGAAAATGTGGTTCTAAACCATATATAAAACCATTAAACTTCTTGTTTTTAACCCTATTGACAGCAGGTTCTATTGTATCATAAAACCCGTCTTCAGCTATAAGCTGTACCATAATATTATCTTTGCGAAGTCCTAACTTTTTAAGAATTGTTATTGCTGATTTTGTGTTTTCAAAACCTTCTTCTTTGATAAGTTCCGGGACAATTTTCTTTAATGATTTAATCGTTTGATTAGAATATAACATCCCAAAACTTTGTGCATTGTTATTTTGATTTTGTTGAATTGAATTGATTTGCATAATACAACACTCCTTAATTTAGTGAATAAATTATACTACAAAAGTAAAATTTATTTAAATTAACAAGGTCATTTTAATTCAAATTCTTAATAATTAATTCCAAAACTAAATGTTCACACCTCTGGAACTTTTGATAAAAATGAGTATTTTGTTAAATTCTTGACCGAATTTTGTTAAGTTTTAAACAGGCTAAAACTCTTGCTATGAAACCATTTGAAACTTTTTATCAAACTGCAAGACAATTGTTAGTGATAGTTATAAGTTTAAAAAACTTAAAAGAAGCAAATAAAAAAGCGCTTACCATAATGGCAGACGCTTTTAAAAATTCGGAGAAAGTGGGATTTGAACCCACGGTACAGGTAACCCCATACAACACCTTAGCAGGGTGCCGCCTTAAGCCACTCGGCCATTTCTCCACTCGACGGCTGTAATCATTTATTGATTACAGAAACTATTGTATCATAAACATTTTTTTTTGAAAAGCTATTTAAAAAAAAAATTTTATAAGTATAATATTTGTAAATTAGAGAGGTAAATTTATGATAGAAATGAAAGTTATGGGAATTGCGTTAGATACCAGAACAGGTTCACCTATTGTTGTACTTCATGATACAGACAATAG
The DNA here is from genome assembly GCA_045613725.1 of Candidatus Gastranaerophilaceae bacterium. Taxonomy (GTDB): domain Bacteria; phylum Cyanobacteriota; class Vampirovibrionia; order Gastranaerophilales; family Gastranaerophilaceae; genus Zag111. Next base: position 24,558 of record JAZLBN010000074.1, on the reverse strand, counting down.
AAGAGCTCTTCCTATTTGGATAGGATCAGCAGAAGCAAGTTCTATTATTAGAAAAATAGAGAATCTTTCTGTGACTCGTCCTATGACGCACGACCTTATTATATCTATAATCGAAAAGACTGGTTATGAGATTACAAAAGTTGAAATAAATGATGTTGAGAAAGAAACATACTTTGCTACTATTTTCTTGGAAGATAAAGATGGTAAGGAAATTGAAATAGATTCTCGACCATCTGATGCAATCGCAGTTGCAATAAGAATAGATGCACCTATTTACGTTACGGCAAACGTATTATCTAACGGTTCTGTTTCAACTGATAGTGCAAAAGATGCTCAAGAGGCTGAAGAATTTAAGAATTTTGTTCAAAGCATTAAACCTTCAGATTTTTCTCGATTGATGAAAGATAGCGATCATCACGAAAGTGATCAGTAAGATAAAAAAGAGGGTGGGTTATAAACCCACCCTCTTTTTTTATTTTAGGCTTTATTTCCAGATGATGCTGATACAGCTTGTACTTTTTTCTTTTTCTTCTTCGATTCAATAATGCTTTCGGTGTTGAATCTTGATAATTTTCTGTCAGCTTTATCGTCTGTTGTGGTTGTATCATTAATGTTTGCGTTTGTTGTAACTGAAGCAGCTTGTGATACTAATATATTACTTGACATTGTTGATTCGCTCTCTTGAGTGTTTAGAGGTTGTTCAGAATTATTTTCGTTATCAGTGTTTGATTGATTGTCGTTGATATTGTCACTGTCTGCTTTAGTTTTTTCTTCAAGTTCTTTATTCTTATTTTGTGCGGTTTTTAATGTTGTTTCTGAGTCTTGTGCATCTTTTTCTGCAATTTCGTGAGCAACAATACCTGATGCTCCTGCTACTGTTGCAGCTGTACCTGTTGTGATTTCTAATAATCCTTTTGCTAATAGAGCTTTACCTGTGATTTGTTGTGCAACTCCCATACTAAATGTTAATGGATTTGACATTAAACCTAAACCTGAAATAATTAGTCCGGCCCCAACATTTGAATCAATCATGCCAACTGCACCTGTACCCATTCCGACAGTTAATGTTTTTTTGGATACGTCAAGTTGATTAAGCATCGTTTTATCAAATGAGTTTAATTCTTCAGATAATCCATTTGTGCTTTCTTTAAAATTATTTAGTTGTTTAATGCTATTTGAAATTGATTTATTTGCACTAGATGTAATCTGTTCATCTTTTGAAATTGTTGAATCTAATTGGGTACTTAGGTTGGTTACTTTGTTTTGTGACAAAATTGCTTCTTCTTCTGTTTGAGCAGTTTCAATTTCATTTTGAGCAATTGTAATTTTACTATCAATTGAGTTTGCTTCTGCCGCGTTTGCTTCTTGTTCAGATGCTGTTTTTGCTGATTCTGCAGATACGTTTTTAATTGCTTTTTGGCTATCTTTTGTGTTTTTATCAACTTCTTTTTGTGTATTTAAAACTTTAGAGTCGTCATTAAATAAATCAGCTGTTGCTTGAATTGCTGTTGCAGTTGCTCTGATTGCATTTGGTGAATTGAATGCTATATCGACAGAGTATCCTTCGCTTTGTTGATTTTGCTGTTTTTCTGTACCTTCAGTTTTTTCAGAAGATTCTTTTGATTCTTCTGTAGTCTCTTTATTTTCATTGTTTTCTGTTTGTTCTGTGTTGTCTTCTGTTTTTAAATTTTCGTCAATATTAGTTTCATCAACTTGTTGAGGTTCTTGGGTTGCTATTTCGTTTGAGCTATCTTCTGTACTAGTTTCGTTTTCTGTAGTTGTAGCTGCCGCTGCCTGTGATTTGATAATGTCGATTTTTCCGTTATTTGTTGCTGTTGTTTCTTCGGTTTCTGATGTTGCATTATCTGTTTTTGGCACTTCTTCTCCGATTAGGTTTGAAGTTTCTTTAATTTCTTGTTTATTAGATTTGAATATTTGATTTGCAGTCTTTTCAGTTTCAGTTGCATTTGTTTTAGTTTCATCAGCAATTGCTCCAGTAACTAAGCCTAATGCGCCTGTGCCTGCAGCTAATAATCCATATTTTAGTTCTTTTTCGCCTTGTGCTTGTAAAATTATTCCAAGTGCTAATAGTACGGCACCTTTTGTAAATGTTATTGGGTTAGACATAAGTGCACTGCCAGTAGCTTCAAGTGTTGTGCCAAGAGCGCTTGTAACAAAACTTTTTGTAACTGTTCCAGTGCCAACAACTACAGTTTTTTCAGCAACATCTTTTTCGTTTTTGTTGCGAATTTCAAGTTCGTTGTTTGCTTTATTTAGGGCTTTTGTTAGGTTTTCACCTTTAGAAGTTGATTTGCTACTTTTATTTAATGCTTTTGAAACATCTTTTGTTAGAGCTTTACCATCATCTTGAGTGTCTATAAGCTCATCTTCTAAAGTCTCTTTTTCATTAGCTTTTTCTGTATTTTTATTGTCTTCTGAGATTACACCTGTTTGTTCAGTTGTTTCAGATCCATCAACGGTAACTGCCTCGATAGTATTTGCACTGTTTTCGGTTCCTGTTGTTTCGGTTTCTTTTTCTATTTCATTAATTTTTGTTTTTATTTTTTCTTGTTCTTCGTTATTTTTTATTATTTTTTCTTCAGTTTTAGAGGTTTCGTTTGCCAATGTTGCAGCATCTTTTTGTATTGTTTTTAATTCTTTTTGTAGTTCTTTATCAGATTTTTTAACTCCTCTTTCTTGAGGTATAAGTTGTACGGTAGCTAAAGCTGTTGTTGCAGCTGCTTTTTGTGCGTTTTGGTAAGTGAATTTCATTTCAACAGAATGTTCTTTACTTTGTTTTTCAGCTTGTTGTTGTTCATTTTCTGTATCTTGGTTTGATTTTTCAAAATTTTCACCCATTACGTTTTTTGTGTTGTTTTCTGCTTGTGTTGCAAGAGAGGTGTATTCTTTTGCAAAATTATTTAAGTTTGCATTGTCTCCAGTATTTAGATCAGATGAGATATTGTTTGATTGTTCGTCAAGTTCAGTACCTTTTTCAATTGCTAAATCTGATATTTCTTCACCTTTCACTGCATATAATGTATCAGAACTAAGTCCTTTTCCATCATAAATTTGACCTGATGTTGCAACAGGTAGTTGATTTGAGTTGTAATTTTTTTCGTATTTACTTAATTCAATACCACTATCTATTGTATCTTTAGCTAGTGTTAGATTTTGAGTGATTTCTTCGTTAAGCCCATCTAAATTTTTTAAAAATTTATCTAATTCGGTATTGTCTACTTGAATTTCGGTCATTAGTGTGCCGTCTTTACCGTTTAGTTGTTTAGATAAAGCTTTGTATTTATCTTTTTCAGATTTAGTTAATTTGCCAGATTTGCTTTTTTCATCAAGCTTTTTCCATTCCTCAGTCATAGAGGAAATTTCTTCTAATTTATTTTTGTATGTGTTTTCTTTTTCTTGTTTTATTTCTTTTGCTTTATCTGCAATTAGTTGATATTCTTCAAGACTTTTTGTGACATTCTCCATTGCAGTTTCACTTTTTGAGATGTTTTGTTTAGCTTTAGTTTGAAGGTGATTAAGTTCGTCTTTTGGAGTTCCGTTTGCTGCTGTTAAGTTATCTGAGTTTGCGGTCGCATCTGAAACAATTACATAATTTGTTACGTCAGCTTCTTGTTGAGAGTGAGCCCATTGAAGAATATCTTCCGGAATTTCATATCCGTCAGTTTCCATTGCTATTATTTCTTCATATGTATAGTTTGCCCAATCAATATCTTTTATGTCGCAATTATTAACTCTGTTTTTGTGTATAGCGCCATATCTTGCAGTAACTTCTTCAGAAACCATTGTTTTACCGGTTCTGAGGTATTGTTCGTCAGAGTATTTTGCTCCGTGTTTAGCTTTTAGTTGTTTAGCTTTTTGGATAGCTTTTTCAGAATAATTTTTAGATAGTTCTGCATCAATGCTAATACTAGCGGTCTTTTCAACCGAATATTTATCTTGCATTTCTGTTGCTGTTAGTCTATATGAAAAGTCTGTTTTTGCCATTTTAACCTTAGTCCTTTTGATTACATGTACTTATGTTATCGGTTTTTTGCGGTTAAAACTTTAAATTTTTCTGTGTTGATTAGATTTTATTTTACAAATTGTTACATTCTGTCAAAAGGGGCTGTTCTAGTTTAATTTTGACTTTTTTGTGCTTTTATACTATCCTATTTTTATGTTGTAACTTTGGTTATAACTTCGGAATTTTAGTTATGATAAAGAAAATTTTTACAACTGCATTGGTTATGGGCTTTATGATTGGGTATTTAACGCCTTTTTGTCCGTCGGCTTATGCTGCAAGGTATACTCGAAAACAGAAAAAAGAATTTAATTTTATAAATTTAGCTCAACAAAATTTTGAATTAAAGAATTATGATTTGGCTATTATGTATTATACAAAAGCTATTGAGGTTAATTCTGAAAATGCTGAATCATATGCGAAAAGAGGTACAGCAAAGTTTTTAATAGGTAATTTTAGTGAGGCTGTGACAGATTATTCTAAAGCTATCGAATTAGCTCCACAGCGAGAAAATATATATTATAATAGGGGTATTGCAAAGTCTAATTTGAAAGAATATGATAGTGTCGTTGATGATTACACTAAAGAAATTGAAATAAATCCATCTAATGCAAATGCTTATTTAAACAGAGGTTCTGTTCAAGTTTTATTCAATAATTACAAAGAGGCTGTTGATGATTTTTCAAAAGCGATAGAATTGGATGCAAAAAATGAGTTGGCTTATTATAACAGGGGTATTGCAAAGCGCAATCTATCAGACTATGAGGGTGCAATAGAGGATTATACAAAAGTTATAGAGTTAGATAAATATAATATTGATGCATATAATAATCGTGGTGTTGCGAAGTTTTATATGAAAGATTACAATGGGGCGATTGCTGATTATAATGTTGTTATTGATTTGAATGATAAGTTTAAACAAGTATATTTTAATCGTGGAATTGCAAAGTTATCAATGCAGAAGTATGAAGATGCTATTTCGGATTTTAATAAAGAGTTAGAAAATTATCCGAATAATGATTTAGTATACTATGAGATGGGTATTGCTCAGGTTTGCTTAGATCGTCAAAATGATGCGATTAACAGTTATACAAAAGCTATTGAATTGAATCCGATAAATGCGCAGTATTATGCTCAACGTGGAGCTTTAATAAGTAAAATGGAAGGTGACTTAAATAAAGCTAAACAAGACTTAGATAAAGCAATCGAATTGGATAGTTCAGATAAAGAAAATTATCTGACAAGGGCTATAATTTTATGTAAATTAAAGGATTATTTACAAGCTGTTGATGATTTGAATATTGTTCTTAAAGTGGATGAAAATAATTCTCAAGCAAAAGAATTACGTTCATATGCTATAAAGTCTATGGATTCTGAAAAGTGAGAAATCTCTAATCAATAATTCAATTATTTGTATTATGTTAGGTGCTCAAATTAGTGTTATAATTTCTCAAAAAGGAGAGGCTTTATATGAAAATAGAGATTGTTCAAAATGCAAAAGAAGTTGAATGTGATGTTCTTATTGTTAATAAGTTCCTTGATGAGTTAACATCAAGTCCGGTTATTAATAAATTTGCACCGAAATCTTTTAAGGGTAACCCAGGTGAAATTTTTTATATTCACACTCAAGGCGAATTGTTATCAAAATATGTTATGGCCGTAGGTTTTGGTTCTGAAAAGGATGTAGATAATAATATTATAAGAGAAAGTATTGCGAAAGCCGTAAAAAAATGTAAAGAGTTAGAAGCAAAGAAAATTGCAATTGATATTCAGTCAGATTCTTTGTTCGGAATTTCAACAATTCTTGGGGCTGAACTTGTAAATTACAGTTTTGATAAATATAAAACTAAAAAAGATCATAAAATTTCAAAGTTATATATTTCAAATGTATCAAATAATGTAGGTATAGCAAAATATGTAGCAGATGGTGTGAATTTTGCACGAGATCTTGTAAATGAACCAGCATCATATACAACTCCAACAAAATTAGCAGAAATTGCTTGTGGAATGGAGGGTATTCTAACAAATGTATATGAGGCGGATGAGATAAGAGAACTAGGTATGGGTGCATATTTGGCTGTAGCTCAAGGTAGTACAGAACCACCTAAATTTATTCATATGAAATACGTTTCTGCCGATAAACCAAAACGAAAAATTGCATTAGTTGGTAAAGGTTTATGCTTTGATAGCGGAGGATTAGATATAAAACCTGCAGCTTCAATGTTGAATATGAAGGATGATATGGCAGGTGCTGCTACAGTTCTTGGTATTATGAGTATTATTGCAAAATTTAGACCTGATGTAGAAGTCCATGCTATTATTGCTGCTTGTGAAAATATGCCATCAGGTAATGCGTTTAAGCCTGGAGATATTATTACTGCTAAAAATGGAAAAACTATTGAAGTAGATAATACTGATGCAGAAGGTCGTTTGACATTGGCTGATGCTCTTTGTTATGCTTGTGATTTAGGCGTGGATGAAATTGTTGATATCGCAACATTAACTGGTGCTTGTATGGTTGCATTAGGTTCAGCGGCATCAGGAATTATGGGTAACGATGAAGATTTTATTAATGAAATTATTTCTGCAGGGGAATATTCAGGTGAAAGATTCTGGCAATTACCAATGTATAAAGAATATCGTGATAATTTAAATAGTGATATTGCAGATATCAAAAATGCCGGAGCTCGTTATGGTGGTGCATCAAGTGCAGGCATGTTCCTAAAAGAATTTGTTTCTAACAAAATTCGTTGGGTGCATATAGATATTGCAGGTACTGCATTCTTGGATAAACCTCAAAATGAGTTTTCTAAAGGTGCAACGGGTGTTGGCGTAAGAACACTTGTTAACTATATATTATCTTACTAATTAATATATGTATAATTTCTAAAAAAAAGGGAGTTTAAATCTCCCTTTTTTCATATGTTTAGATGTGTAATTTTTCAAAAATATGCCTTATAATTATTGCATGGACGATATAATTAAAAACATTAAATATTTCTTTTTAGCATTGAAAGAAAAAGAGTTGCAACAAAAATTGCAAAAAACAATTAAGAAAAGTTTTACTAACAAATCTACAAAACAGGTTTTAGGAACTGCTGCAGATTTGACTTTAAATAGTCAAACTTTGAAAACGGTTAATGAAGTTAAAGAAAATGTTTCTACTATAGTAAAACAGACTAATTGTGATCCAGAACAATTGCTAGGTTATGTAAAAGCCGCAAAAACTAATGTGTATAGATTTGATAATGCTGATAAATTCTTAAATTTAATAAAAGAGGAAGAAGGTTTGATTTGTGAAAAAAGAGGGATTGAAGCTCTTTATTTATCCGTTGTTACTGGTCAAGGTTTAAAATTTAAGACAGAGCCTATGTTCATCTTGAGAAATGGTGTTATTGATAAGTATTACATGTTACATCACTTTTATCGCTGGTATTCTTTAAAGTCTGATTTGCCAGGTTTTGATTATGCTTCTCAAAAAAGATTCAAAGCTTATTTGTTTGATAATGTTGAGGATGTGAAAACCCTTTCTATGGAGTCAATTATTTCATTGCAAGAAGCTGTTGCTAGAGATCAAGAAGCTACAGAGTTTGTTTTAGAGTATACAAATGCCATTGATGGTTCTAAAAAAGTTATCGAGAAAATTAAAAATGACGGATCTGCAAATGTCTAGTTCTGTAAAAAAAATGGTTTTCAAGAAAAATGATAATAATTACCACTTTACAAATTAGATTTAATTTGTTATAATAAGTCATGTAAGAAATGAGAAATTAAATTATCAAATGAAAGGCGGTAATTATGAAATACGTATGTACAGTATGTGGTTGGTCAACAGAAGCAGATAAAGCACCTGAAAGATGTCCATTATGTGGCGCTACAACTTTTAAAGAAGTTGGTGGTGGTGAAAAAGTTTACGCTTGCGAACATAAAGTTGGTGACGGTGTTGTAGAAGATGCTGAAGTTATGGAAGGTTTAAGAGCTCACTTCAATGGTGAATGTACTGAAGTTGGTATGTATTTAGCAATGTCAAGGGTTGCTGAAAGAGAAGGGTATCCTGAAGTTGCTGAAGCTTTTAAAAGATATGCATTCGAAGAAGCTGAGCACGCTGCAAAATTTGCTGAGCTATTGGGTGAAGTTGTTACAGATTCAACTAAGAAAAACTTAGAATTAAGAGCAGAAGCTGAACACGGTGCTTGTGATGGAAAATTAGCAATTGCAACAAGAGCTAAACAATTAGGTTATGATGCAATTCACGATACAGTTCATGAAATGGCAAAAGATGAAGCTCGTCATGGTAAAGGTTTTGACGGACTATTAAAAAGATATTTTGGTTAGTTCGCTTTCTACACACTAATGACCAAAAAAGCCGACCTATAAGGTCGGCTTTCATTTTTTAACCTTTTATTGCACCCCATGCTTTTACGTCTGCTCTTTCGTAGCGAATCAGATAATAAGAACCTGATGGAATCCATTCGATAGATGCTTCTTGATATATATCCTGTTCTTCGTTTACTGGTGGCAATCCTTGTTTTGCTCGTTTTTGGTTTGTTTTAGCAATTTGTTTTTCTTCTTTTTTCTTTCTTTTTAGAGTTTTCTTATCCTTAATCTCTTCATAGTAAGAGGTATCTATTTCAATTTTAAATACTGGAAATATAGCGATTGCTTGTTTTGATTGTATTAATATAAAAAAATCTCTTTCATCTGATAATGCGAGTTCATAATGTCCTGCAGGGATGATATTACCTTGGGAATCTTGTAATTCATCAACTAATATAAGTGTTGGGTATGAAGACTCCCTAAGCCCATATTTATAAAAAGATTGGGTTCCAACAACTAATCCGGCTGTCATTTGAGGTTCTGTCGGATAAACTCTTGTTTCTGAGTGCATCATAATATTATCGACAAATACACCTTCAAGCATTTTTTAAATCCTTTCAATAAGTTTTTTAATGCTTGTTCTTATTTCGTCAAAAGATTTATTCATAGCATTTTCTGTTCCTACAAATATTAATGACATGTATTTCTGAGAATTACCAAGAGAGTTTTCTTTTAATAATAGCCTATAACTTTCTCGAATAAGTCTTTTTAATCGATTACGTTTGACTGCTCGTTTGTGTACTTTTTTGCTTACGACAAAACCAACTTTAGTGGGGTAATCTTCTTTTTTTAAAATGCCTGCAAACAAAGTTACTCCACCCGAATGGGAGGAGTTTTTAACTTTATATGTAGCTTTAAAAGCTGATCTTTTTTTTAGACGATATTGCTTTGGTAACATTCATCCAGCCTTACTTTGGTGTAACCTGATTGCTGGTACACTTGCAAAATCCGACTTAAGAATTAAGCACGGTTTTTAGCAGTGATAGCAACTTTATGACGACCACGAGCTCTGCGTCTGTTGATAACTTCACGACCGCCCGGAGTTGACATTCTTGCTCTGAAGCCACTTACGTTTTGTCTTTTTCTTTTTGTTCCTTCTAGTGTACGTCTCATTTTTTTATTTCCTTTTACTATTTATTTGTCGTATAATTCAAATGTTATAGTAAACAAACTTATTAGTCAACAAACAACGAAGGGAATAGTTAAATATTATGAAGAAAAATATCGGCTTTATCGGTTGCGGAAAGATGGCAAGTGCTATTATTAAAGGAATTCAAGGGGTCAAAGAATCTTACAATTTTGAACTTCAAGGTTCTGAGGTAAATCAAGAAATTGCACAAAATGCATCTGATAGATTAGGTATTTCAGTAATATCAGATAATAAAACTTTAGCTATGTCTTCTGAAATTATTTTTATTGCAACAAAACCTAATTATGTAGTTGATGTTGTTGAGGAAATAAAAGATGTATTAACACCAGATAAATTAGTTGTCTCTATTGCTGCTGGTGTTAGTACTGAGAAAATTGAAAATATAATATCTCAAGCTCGTGTAATCCGTGTTATGCCTAACACTCCAGCGCTTGTTAAATTAGGTATGTTTGGGGTTTGTAAAGGTTCAAAAGCTAGTGACAAAGATTTGGATTTGATTGTTGAACTTCTTTCAGTGTTGGGGAAATGTATTGTAGTTGAAGAGTCTCAAATTGATATAGTTACTGCGATTTCAGGGTCTGGACCTGCTTTTTTCTATCAAGTTATAGAAGATATTGCAAGAGCTGGTGAAAAGTTAGGTTTAGATTATGAAAAATCTTTAGTATTAGCGACACAAACGGCTTTGGGTTCTGCGCAGATGATATTTAATCGAGGTGAAACATCTGTTCAAACTTTAATAGATAATGTAGCGACAAAAGGAGGTTGTACTTTTGTTGGAATTACAGAAATGAAGGAACAGAATTCTGATAAATTGTTTTATGATGTAATTGATAAAACAACTCAAAAAGCCAATGCTTTGGGTAAATAAAATATATTATACTAAGTCTATTTTGTTAGAAGTGCATATCGAAACTAGGGTTTTTACCATTAATTTTTTCGTCTTCTAATCTCATTGCAGAACCTATTGTAAAATTTTGAGCTACTGTTCTGTTAATTTCAAATGCGACATCACCATTAAATACACCTTCATTTTCCTCTAAAAATTCAAACAGAGGAGCTGTAGGAGATTTTACTAAATCTTCTAATGTTTCGGCAGCTTGTTGGAGTGTTCTTTCAGGAACTCTAACATTCATACCGAAAGGTTTATATGGTCTATTAAACATGAAATTTGAATCGCTCATATTTATACCCTTTATTTTCTAAGATTATTATTGTTATCGGCATAATTTTTGAAAAGTTTAATATTTTTTGGTAAATGTTAATATTTGTTACGAGAATATTAAATGCTGTTGTGTTAATATTTGATTATGAAGTCGTTAAAAGATTTTGAGAAAGATTTAAATAAATGTTCAAAGTGCGGGTTATGTGAAAGTGTGTGTCCGCTATTTAAGATTACTCCGAATGATTGTGTTGCAAGTAAAGGTAAATTTATAATGCTTCATGGGGTCACAAAAGGTGATTTAAAGCTTTCAAAAAATATAAATAAATATCTTGATTTATGTTTGAAATGTGGAAAATGTAAGCAATTTTGTCCTAGTGATATTGATGTTTGTCAAATAGTAAATACTGCAAAATATGAATATATGAAAAATACTTTTTGCTATAAAATTATTAAATTTTTAGAATCGAAACTTGTATTTGGAACATTTATTAATTTCGGAAAGTTTATTAGTTCTTTTGTTAGACCCAAAAAAAATACTTATGAAAATTCAGTTCTTAAAATAATGTATTTTAAAGGGTGTATTAATCAAATTTGTCCAAGAACGGATAGATATTTAGCTAAGATATTTAAAAATTTACCGATTGAAATAATAGAGCCGGATTTTGAATGTTGTGGCTTACCTTTTTTATCCGAAGGTAATATGGAACGATTTATTGATGTTGCAGCTGTAAATACTGAAAAAATTAAAGGGGATTACGATTATTTTGTAACAGATTGTGCAAGTTGTGAAAGTACTATTTTGGATTATTCTAAATATGTTGAAAAATCTGAATTTGACGCTTCAAAATTTATCAATTGGGGTGATTTAATTGCCAGTCAAAATCTGAAATTTAAGTTCAAAAAACCAATAAGAGTTACATTTCACAAACCTTGTCATATGAAGGATGATTCCTTTGTTGAAAAAATATTTAAAAATTGTGAGAATGTCGAATTTATTCAAATGGATAATTATGATGATTGTTGTGGGTTTGCAGGAAGTTTTGGGATTAAAAATCGTAAATATTCAGTTGAAATTTCGCGTAAAAAAGCTAACAATATCAACGCAACTGGCGCAGATTATGTTGTAACAACTTGTCCTTCTTGTATTCTTGGTTTATGTCAAGGATTAGTTTTGACTGGTGGTAAAGCTAAAGTTGTTAGCCTTTTAGAATTTTTAGCAAAAGCAGATGAAATCTCTTTGTAATCTATTCATAGCGAAGCGCATCGATTGGGTTTAGTAGTGATGCTTTATATGCTGGATAATAACCAAAGCCTATACCAATTGCGGCTGAAAAACCTAACGATAATATTATTGAGGACGCCGTTATTGCAATACTCATACCTGCAAAGTGATGCATTAAATGTGCACCTCCGACACCGATTGCAACCCCAACCAAGCCACCGATCATAGATAATAAGAATGATTCAATCAAGAATTGAATACGGATATCAGATGCTTTTGCTCCAATTGCCATACGAATACCGATTTCTTTTGTTCTTTCAGTAACTGAAACCAACATAATATTCATAATCCCGATACCACCGACAATTAAGGAAACTCCAGCTATTGCACCTAAAAGTAGTGACATTGCTTTAGTTGTTGATTTTATAGACTCTTGCATTTCAGCTAAATTTCTTATCTGAAAATCATCTTCTTGAGTTTTTCCAATATTGTGGCGTTCTCTTAAAAGTTCAGTAATATCTTGTTGTGCAATAGAAACCATTTCATCACTTTGAGCTTTTACTGCAATCATACTAACTGTACCTGGGAAAGCGGTACCAAATACTTTTCTTTGTGCTGTTGTAATTGGGATAAAAATAATATCGTCTTGGTCTTGTCCCATACCACTAGAACCTTTTGTTTTTAAAAGTCCAATAACTTTGAATGGAACATTACCAATACGGATTGTTTTATCAATAGGGTCTACGTCACCAAATAGTTCAGTAGCAACGGTTTGCCCGATTATTGCGACTTTTGAACCACTTTTGTTTTCGTCTTTGTAAAACCCTCTACCAGCTTCGATTTCATAATTTCTAATCATAAAATATGGCATTGTTGTACCACCAACAGATGTTGACCAGTTCTGGTTACCATAAGTTATTTGTTTGTTTTCAGCTGTGTAAGGTGCTAGTGCTAAAACCCCACGACAACGAGCTTTTATTGCATCTGCGTCCTTGATAGTTAGAGTTGGACGAGTTCCAAAACCCATACGAACACCACCTGATTTAGCCGATGCAGAACGTACCATAAGTAAGTTGCTTCCCATAGATTCCATTTCTTGTGCAACTTTTTGGCTTGTTCCTGAGCCTACGGCAAGCATTATGATTACTGCACTTACACCAATGATAATACCTAAACTGGTTAACATTGAGCGCATTTTGTTTATTTTTAGCGAAACTGTAGCCATTTTGAATATTGATTTAAAGTCTAACATGTTTTTTTTATCCTATGTTTCTCTGTTACGGTGGGATAACCACACGTCTTTTGGTTCATCAAGAACGATATTACCGTCTTTAAATTTTACAACTCGTTTTGTGTATTCTGCAATATCAGGTTCGTGAGTTACAAGTACGATTGTTTTGCCCATTTCTTCGTTTAAGCGAACAAAAAACTCCATAACTTCAATACTTGTTTTTGTATCTAAGTTACCTGTAGGTTCGTCTGCTAAAATCAAAGGTGCATCATTAACAAGTGAACGTGCGATAGCAACGCGTTGTTGTTGTCCTCCGGACATTTGGTTTGGCATATGGTCTTCACGATTTTTTAAACCTACAATATTTAGTGCCCATTTTGCACGCTCAATACGTTCTTCTTCAGGGATTCCTTTATAAATCATCGGAAGGCATACGTTATCAAGTGCTGATGTTCTTGAAATTAGGTTAAAACCTTGGAAGATAAATCCTATTTTTTCGCAACGAACCATAGCAAGTGCATCATTATCAAGATTAAGCATATCTTGTCCATCTAGGAAGTAGTTTCCGGAAGTTGGTTTATCAAGAGTTCCAAGCATATTCATAAAGGTTGATTTACCAGAACCTGATGTTCCCATAATTGCGACAAATTCACCTTTTTTGATGTTCAAAGATACGTCGTTCAGTGCGTTAAACGAGTCTTCACCTGTTTGGTATGTTTTTATTGCGTTTTTTACTTCAATTAAGTTCATAGTATCCTTTATTTTTGTTGTCGGCATATCAATGCCGACCTACTTAATTTTATAGTCCTGTTTTATCTGTTAATTTTAAATGAGTTATAAGTTTTTGTATAGCAAGCATTTCGTCATAAAATTTACGAATATCTTTATCTGTTGGGCAAGGTTTATAAAGACTGCCTAGTTCAAACAAATCTCTATTTGTTTGAATTGCAATCATTATCTTATTATCAAAGAACGAACACTTGATGTTTTTTGTTCCAAAAGCTAATTGTAATTCAAGTAATCTTTCCATAAAACCTGTAGTCACGAGGTATCTTGCTTCAACTTGGTCTTGAGCGTGGATTTTAAATCTTTTGTCAAAAACGATATCTTCAGTTTTTGCCTTTTCAAATTTGTCTTTATTTTTGAAATGTGAAATTGCACAAAGTATAACAAGTAAAATCGGTAAAAAGCTTAATAGCAGGGTTAACCCAAATCCTTTTAGTGTGGATAATAGTATAGTAGCGTCAAAAGTGGTTGCTTTAAGTGTAAGAAATATGAATTGTAAGAACATTATAAGAGGGAAACAAATAATTGGTAACAATAGCACAAAGATAAGCCAAAAATACGGAATATTATTTGTTACATTTACATCGCCTTTTGTTGTGATAACAGTTTTGGATTTGAAGTTTTTATTAGCAGGAAGAGATATGACTACTCCGTCAAATACTGTAAATTCGTGTTTTCTACCTTTTGATATAAGAGTTGTTTCTGAAACCTTATATGAAATATCTTCAAATGTACCATTGAAGATATCATCATTCTCAATATTAGTAAAGTTTGAAAACAAATTACTTTCTTTTAGTTCTTCTTTAGAAAATCCTGTTTTTACTTTTCTAAGTTTAAAAAGTTTATGGATTTGGTGTTTACATTTATCTTTTAAGTAATCTTTATATTCTTTATTAGTCCAAAAAGGATTTCCAAAGAAAAATATCACACCAAATAAATAGAATAATGCGAATATTCCAAATATCCATTCAAATACTTTAGAAGATTCTGACTGAATTGCTAAATAATTAAAAAGGTAAATACCACCATATAAAACGAAAAATAATACAATTTCAGTCAAGATAAGACTTCTTAATCTTGATTTACGCTCTATTTCAACTTCAGGGTTATTTAGTTGTTCTCTTATTTTTGAAATATCCAATTACTGCTCCGTTTATTTAGCTGTATTTTGTTACTCTTATCTAAACATTCCAGGTGGGCCACCACGACGTTGCGGTGTAGCTTTAGATTTACCCCCAGTTGATGAGATGATGATGTTATCACCAAGTTTTAGGTCTTTAGATATGATTTCAACATTTGTTTCGTCGCTTGCACCTTCTTCGATATCAATACGTTTTGGTTTGTTATTTTTTAGAATCCAGATTCCTCTATTTTGGTATTTTTTACCGTTTATTTCTGGAGTGAATTTAAGAGCTACACTAGGTGCGCACATAACATCATTACTGCTTTTAGTTATAATTGAGACGTTTGCTGTCATTCCTGGTTTTAAGGTTAAATCTTCGTTATCAACACTAACAATAACAGTATAAGTTACAACATTTGATGTGGTTGTGGAATCTAGTCTCACTTGTGTAACTATCCCATGGAAAGTTGTATCAGGGTAGCCGTCAAGGTTAAATTCAACATTTTGATTTTCTTTTACACGCCCAATATCTGCCTCTGAAACATTTACTTCAATCTGCATTTTTGTTAAATCTTGTGCGATTTTGAATAATTCTGGGGCTTGGAAACTTGCTGCTACCGGCTGTCCGACGTTAATATCACGAGAAATAATTGTACCGTCAACTGGTGCTATTATTTTTGTGTAACCAAGGTTTGTAACTGCTGTTTTATAATTAGCTTGAGCTTGAGCAATGGATGCTTTTTGAGCTCCAATGGAAGCTTTTTTTGCTAAATAATCACTTTCTGCTTGATCTAATTCACTACGAGCAATAAAGTTTTTTGCATATAAGTTTTTGTAGCGATTATATGTTTTTTCTGTCATTGATAACTCTGCGTTTAGTCTTGCTAAATTGGCTTGTGCATTATTGATTTGAGCTTGGTTTTGATCAACTGATGCTTGGAAGTTTGCGGGATCAATTTGTGCAAGTAACTGACCTTTTTTTACTTCAGTGTTGAAATCGACATAAATTTCTTTCATTAAACCTGATACTGTAGAACCAACACTTACGATGTTTACGGGGTTGATTGTGCCAGATGCCTCAACTACTTCTGTTATTGTGCATTTAGTGAGTTTTTGAGTTTGGTAAGTTATTTTATTTGCATTGATATTATTTATGCTTATACCACCTATTACTAATGCAATTGTAAGAGGTATTAGGTATCTTTTTTTACAGTAATTAGTTTTAATTTCGTTAAAATTCATATTATTTATCCTCTAATGTTGTAGTTACCTCTTGTGGGTAAGCTATCACACTTTCTAAATTTGCTCTTGCTACGTTATATTTATAGATGGTTTCTATAAATGAACATTGTGCATTGTTATAATTAACTTTTGAATCTTGCAACTGAATATAGTCGCCCAAACCTACATAATATCTACCTTCTGCAAGTTCATAGTTTTCTCTTGTTTGTCTTACTTTAACCCCTAAAAGAGGAATTTGTTTTTCAAGTTCAATCATGTTGATGTATGCATTTTGAACTTCAAAATATATATCTTGATTAAGCTGATTTAATGCGTTTTCAGCGATATCAACTTGAAATTCTGCAGCATCGACTTTTGCTTTTTGGTTCATTATATTAACAGAACTAGAAAGGTTTATCCCTACATTAAAAGAGTTTGTTCTGTTTGTGTCTCTAAATCCGTATCCTGCTTGAGCAGAGATTTCAGGGTAATAATTTCTTTTGACGTACAATAGATTTTCTTCAACTGCATCAAGTGTTGAACGATAAGCTTTTAAATCGGCTCTATTTTCGTATGCCATTTTTATGCATTCTTCAAATGAATAAGGAAATTCTTGAACTTTGTAATCTGTTAAAATGTCAAGCTTTTCTACTGCGCTCATCAATTTTGCATCAGATACGCTAACAGGAATAGTATGTTTATCGGGAGTATCTTGTTTTTGTAATACTTTAGCCAAATCAACAGGTGCAATGTTATCCTCTAAGTTGAAGTCTTCTGGGCTTGCAATAGAATATGCTGGAGCTTGAGACAAATACATTGCATTATTTAGGTTTACTAATGCATTTTTGTATGCGTTTTCTGATTTAATAAGTGAAATTTTTGAATCACTTAATGTAACTTCTGCGTTTACTAAGTCGATTTTTGATTTAATTCCTTCGTCGTAATAAGCTTTTGTTCTTAAATAGTTTCTTTCGTTTATATCAACATACGCTGCATTAATTGCTACGGTCGCTCTAGCTGCAAGAACTTCATAGTATCGTTGTTTTACAAAGAATGTAGTTTCTCTAACAATGTTATTGAAGTAAAATTCATCTGCAATTAAGTAAAATTTTTGCATTTTTATGTGTGCGTTTGTTTTACCAAAATTCCATAATAATTGATTCAATGTAGCTTCTACAGAATAAGCATTTGTGCTTACTGTTCGTTGTTTTGTATGATTATCATTTACATTCCATCCTGTACCAACTCCGATTCGTGGAAAAAATTCAGAACGTGCCATATTTACATTTGCTTTAGATATTCCGTAGTTATAACGTGCATTTTTAATATTTGGATTATTGTTTAACGCAATTGTAATACAATCATTCAAAGATAAGATTGATCCTTGCTCTACCTTTATATCTTCAAGCGCAAATGTAGTTGTTGATAAACTAAATGCTAAACTTAAACTTATTATTATTTTGGCAAAATTTCGCACATTAAATCCTCATTATATTGATAATACGATTTAACTATATTATTGTTCATTTTACATCATATAATGAAATGAAATTGAAATATTTAGTCAATATAGGCAATTTTTACACATTAAGATACTTTATATATTTATCACCGGAATGAATAAAAGGTAGGTAGATTTGTCAATAGTAAATTCTGTTGTTAAAAATGGAATAGAATATACAAAAAACGGTTGTCGTTTAATTCCAAAAACATCAAAAGTAGTGGATGTTCCAGTGGGTGTTGCTGCTAGTACAAAAATGCATTTAGATACGATTGTTATAGAAACAGATTTTGGTAAGGCTATAAAAACTATAGAATCAATGCGAGTTCCTGATGGTAAACCTGTGCAAAAAGTAATAACTGAAACAAGAGAAGGTGAGGTCGTAGAAAAAATTGTAAGGGATTATACTTATGATCGTTCAATAAAAATTGTTAAAACTTCTAAAACAGGTCGTGGTGGGATTAATTTGGGAGAATCTGAAGAAATTATCAATTGGTTTGGGCATGATGTTACTGATACCGGGATAAATCGAATTACCACAAGGATTAAATTTGATAAACAGTTCGGCGGTGGAGGAGAACGACTTGAGCATCAGTTGTATGAAACTATTGAGCATGGAAAAGGTCGTACAAAACATCTTGAAACTTATGCAAAACGATTAGCTGATGGACATATTGTGGATACCCATATAAAAGGTTCAGGTGTTAATTTAGATTCATTAGCGAATGATCCATATTTGTTTATTAGAAATTATGATAAGAAAGATTTTGCCAATTCAGCACGTTGGATTGCAGAAAAAGATCAAAAGATATCTGGGTATTCGGGTGCTTTTGTTATAGCTCCTATAAAAGGTTATAATGGGTTCTATAGAGAATTTGACAGTGCTGTGTTTGTAGATGTATCAAAGCCATTATTAACAAATACAGATCTAGTGAATATTATAAATCATGAATATAGACATAAATATCAAAGTAAAAAAGGCTCTCAGTTTATACAAAGATTTTTGAATATATTTAGATCTAAAGAAAATAATGTACCGATAAACGAAAGTTTAACTTATGCTGTAAAAAATCGTTTTGCTCATATTATTTACCCATTTACAACTTTCTTTCATAAAGGTTATTGGAATAACTTTAATGAGGTAGATGCAAGGCAAGCTGGGAAAGTTGCTTCCACCTTGTACGAGACCTATTCTGAAATTTTGGCTAATGTTTTTGGAGGGCCACGCAGAATGTATCATTTTCAAGATGATCCATTGCGTTTGACAATTCAAGATGCAATTGCTAATAACAAAGTTTTTAATGCCCCTGCTATGGATGTCGGGTTATTTCGTAAATAGTTATTTTTATTATTCCAAGTGGATAATTGTAAAAATTTCTTCTTATTATAATAATGTGGTATAAATGAATAAGAAGGAGATTTTATAATGAGCAAAAAATCAATTTTTACAATTTTAGCTATAATAATTTTACCAGTGTTAGCTTTTTGGGGTTTAACATACAATCAAGATGAATCAATTGTGGCAGAAGCAAATGGCAAGCCTCAAATATTAAAGTTTTCATCAACAATGTGTGCTGAGTGTAAACAAGTAGAAAAAACATTCAAAGAACTTTTACCAAAATATGAAGATAAGTTTGTATATACAGAAATTATTGTAGATAGTCGTAACGATATGAAAAATGCTTTAATAAAAAAGCATAATGTTACTCTTGTTCCGACAGTTGTTATGATTAATTCTGATGGCACATTACATAAACGCATAGAAGCTTCTATACCGACTTCTGAGATGGAAGAATATATTGAAGGGTTACACTAATGGTAAACTTGACGGAAATATTCAATAGTCAATCAAGTATATATTTATTGCTCGGAGCATCATTTTTAGGTGGGGTGATTTCATCGTTATCCCCTTGTTCTTTATCTATGCTTCCATTAATTATTGGATATATAGGGGGGTATTCTGAATCAAAACCTATAAGAACATTATTTCAGATGATGATTTTTGTAATAGGTACGGGTGTTGTTTTTTCTGTTATTGGTGGAATATGTGCCTTAACTGGTAAAATATTTGTTGGTAATCCTTATTTTGCATTGATCGTTGCTTCTATTGTTTTGATAATGGGGTTAAAAATTTTAGGAGTTTTAGATTTTGATTTACCAGTTTTGATTAAAGAAATTCCTCAAAACAAATTAAATAATGACTTTGTATATCCGTTTATTTTGGGTATAGTATTTGCGTTGATTGGTACGCCTTGTTCAACTCCTATTTTAGCAAGTATTATGGGTTTTGCATCTATTTCAGCAAGTGTTGGACAAGCAGTTTTGATGTTGTTTTTGTTTTCTATGGGTCAAGGGTTGATATTTATTCTTGCAGGATTTTTAACATCAAAGCTTAAAACTTCTAATAATTTCTATAAAATATCTGAAAATATTATGAAAATAAGTGGGCTTTTGCTTATTATAGTTGCTTTATATATTTTTTATAAGATTTTTGGAGCTATCCTTGTAAAATAACCGTGTATATTGTAAAATCTATATATAAGGATATTTTTTAAGGAGTAGGTAGAATGAAAACTTTTGAAGGACAATTAACCACAACTAATGAAGATAAATTTTGTATTATAGTTTCAAGATTTAATGATTTTATCGGTTCAAAATTATTAGCAGGTGCTTTAGATGAATTAAAAAGACACGGTGTTTCTACTGATAATATCGATGTAGTTAAAGTTCCAGGTGCATTTGAAATTCCAGTTATTGCTCAAAAATGTGCAAAATCAAATAAATATAATGCAATTATTACATTAGGTGCTGTTATAAAAGGTTCAACATCTCATTATGATTATGTGTGTGCTGAAGTTTCAAAAGGTGTTGCTCAGGTGAGTTTACAAACAGGTGTTCCTGTGATTTTCGGAGTTTTAACAACAGATAATATTGAACAAGCAATCGAAAGAGCTGGTACTAAGGCTGGTAATAAAGGTTCTGATGCTGCAAAAGCTGCAATCGAAATGGCAAATTTGGTTAAATTAGTGTAGTTCAAAATCCATGTAGATTTTGGAAAGGAGTTGGATATGACAGAAGCAATTACTGAGTACAGAAACGAGAATACTAAGGATATCGATTTGTTGTCGACTATCGATATGGTTCGCAAAATGAACGAAGAAGATTTGATAGTTGCAAAAGTTGTTGGAGATGTTGCGCCAGAAATTGCAACGGCAATTGATATGATTGCAAAATCCTTTCTAAAAGGTGGAAGACTGTTTTATTTTGGTGCAGGTACTTCTGGAAGATTAGGTATTCTAGATGCTTCTGAATGTCCGCCTACATTCAGTGTTGATGCTGATATGGTTCAAGGGGTAATTGCTGGTGGTGAAAAGGCAATGTTTAGTGCTGTTGAAGGTGCTGAAGATAGCTTTGAGGCTGGTGTTAATGATGCTAGTGTGTTAACAGAAAAAGATGTTTGCGTAGTAATTTCTGCAAGTGGTAATCCTAAATATTTATTAGGAGTTTTAGATAAGGCTGATGCAGTTGGTTGCGCAACAATTGGTATTACTTGTAACTCTAAAGGTGCTATTGCTCAAGAAGCTGGACATGTTATTTGTGCGGAAGTCGGTCCGGAAGTTATTGCAGGTTCAAGTAGACTAAAAGCTGGTACTGCACAAAAAATGATTTTGAATATGTTATCAACTGGTTCTATGATTAAAATCGGTAAAACATATGAGAACTTTATGATTGATTTAAAAGCAGTAAATGAAAAATTAAAAGATCGAGCAATTAGAATTGTTTCTCAAATTGCAAATGTTTCTCATAGTCAAGCTTTGGCTTCATTATTAAAGTGTGAGTGGGAAATAAAAACTGCGATCGTAATGATTGATATGGATTTAGAAGCAGATGAAGCTCGTTTAGAATTAAGAAAACACGGCGGAGTTCTTCGTAAAATTATTAAACCGGAAGAAACCGCAGTATAGAAAGGGAGAAAGTAAATGAAATTAACAGTTCTTGGAGCAGGATGTTGGGGGTTAACTTTAGCGTGGCTTTTAACTGATAACTTTGAAGATATAACAGTATGGGGTAGAGCTCAAGATTTGTCTGCTGAATTGATTGAGAATAAACATTGTTCTAAACCTTTAGAAGTACAGCTGGATGATAAAATTCAAATAACTTCTGATTTATCAGCGGCGATAAAGGATGCAGATATTATATTATCCGTTGTGGCAACGTCCGGTACTCGTGATGTTTGTGAAAATTTAAAAGCTGCAGGTATTAAGTCTGAACAGGTTTTAGTTAATGCTTCAAAAGGTATTGAATTACCATCATTGATGAGAATGTCAGAGGTAATTAAAGATGTTTTACCAGAACAAAAATTGGTAATTTTATCAGGTCCAACATTGGCAAAAGAAGTGCTTCAAGGAAAACCTACTGCAGCCTGTGTTGCTTGTGAAGATATTGAAACAGCTCAGTTTGTTCAAAAAGCTTGCAATGTGCCAAATAAATTTAGACTATATACAAATACGGATGTAATTGGTGTTGAATTGGGTGGTAGCTTGAAAAACGTAATAGCAATTGCATCCGGTTTTGCTCACACTATGGGGTTAGGTGATAACTGTTCAGGTTCTCTTTTAACTCGTGGGATGGCAGAAATTGTTCGTGTTAGTATTCAATTAGGTGCAAATCCGTCAACTTTATATGGATTGTCTGGTATGGGGGATTTGATTGCTACTTGTTCATCTCCAATGTCTCGAAATTACACTGTAGGTTCAATGTTAGCTAAAGGTAAAAAAATCAATGATATTTTGGCTGAATTAGGTTCTGTTGCAGAAGGTGTAAAAACTTCAAAAGCTATTTGTGAATTAGCTAAGAAATTAGGGTTAGAAGTTCCTGTTTCAGAAGCAATTTATGATGCGGTTTATACTGATATTACACCAGAAGAATTAATGTCAAAATTGATGAATAGAAAATTAAAAGAAGAAGAAAGATACGTATAATGAAATTTGCTGTTAGATATTTAAAAAATACATTTTATCCGTTAAATGTTCCAGAAACGATTCATCTTGAAGATGGTCAGATGGTTGTTGTAAGAACAGAAAAAGGAGAAGAAGCTTTAAAGGTTTTTATAGTAAATTCTGAAATAGAAAAAATTTGGGAAAATTCTAAACATAAACCGGATCCTTTACCGGTGATAAGAACCTTATCTCAACGTGATTTACAGACTTTAGATGATATCAAAAGAGAAGAAGTAGAAGCTTTTTTTAAATGTCAGGCGTTGATAAAACAGCATAAATTGGTAATGAATCTTGTTCAATGTCGTATTACTTTCGATAGACGAAAAATTACATTTTATTATACGGCTCCGGAAAGAGTTGATTTCAGAAATTTGTTAAAAGATTTGACTCAAACTTTTACGAGAGTTCGTATTGATTTGCGTCATATTGGAGTAAGAGATGAGACCTCAATTCTAGAAGGTGTTGGAATTTGTGGACAACCGTTCTGTTGTTCAAGTTTTTTGAGAAAATTTGCAACTATAAATGTAAAACTTGCAAAAGATCAAGGAATGCCGATTGCTCCTGGGAAAATTTCAGGAACTTGTGGCAGACTGTTATGTTGTTTGACTTATGAATATTCTAATTACATTGACGCAGCAAAAGGTATGCCTCCAATTGGTTCATCTGTTATGACAACTGAAGGTTTGGGTAAAGTTTGCTACTTGCAATTTATGAGTGGTAAAGTTGCTGTTAAATTGGAGGATGGTAAAACTAAAGAATTTGATAAGGCAGATATTGAAATGGTTGATGCAGATGTTAACGTAGAAATTGATATTCCTGCAATTAATAGTTACGCAGATGAAGATAGCTCAAATATTGATATCAGACAACTTGAAGATGATAAAAATAGTTCAACGGGAAATATATAGATGTAAAAGAGCCGGATGATTTTCACCCGGCTCTTTTATATTCTTTAATTTATGCTTCGTAACAAACGTGTGGTTCTGTTGTCAGAAGTTGTAAAATTGCTTTTTGAGCTTTTGCTGCTGTTGAATTATCATCTTTTGCTAATAATACTTTTTTGCCATGGAATTTTTCAACTAATTCTTCTTCTGTCATAACTGTTTTTTTAGGTTTTGAACCATACGTAATAGTTCTTGTTGTTACAAGGTAGTAACCTCCACCTAGTTTTTTTACTTTAGTTTCAGAACCAAGCATATGTGGAATATGAACTGCATAGCCATTTTCTGTGATAATAGTTTGACCTTTTACAGGGGCGAATTTTTCGTTTGGCCCAAGAATTCTTTTACACGCTTCTGCTGCAGGGTCTGTTATACCTTTGTAATTTTGGCTAGGGCATTGAAATCCTGCTGTTGGAATTGCAACTAGCATCATATTTGCTGAATCAATCATAAACTTACTCCTTTTTACTTCACACTATTATAACCTTCACACTGATATAAAAACATTTGGGTTGTAAAATTTGCTAAATATTAAAAATTTTATATAAAATTTAGAAATAATACTTAACAATATAAGAATGGAAGTTTAATTTTATAATTGCCGAGATGTGAATAGATTATCAAAATGGTATTTATTAATACAAATTAGAGAAATGAGAAAGGAAAATTGAAAATGAATAAATGGCGGCAAAAAGCCATGAAAAAATTCAAATAGGTACTTTACTACCTAAAAAATTTTTAAGGCCCCTTAATGCGCCTCCTAATGTGTTGCTAAAATTACATGATGATCTATGTGATATTACCATTGATATTTTCATGTTAG
>JAZLBN010000073.1:0-8171 GCA_045613725.1 Candidatus Gastranaerophilaceae bacterium | reverse complement strand
GTATCAAAAAAGTTCGCGTTGTTGCCAATAAGGTAAGAAGCGAAGAGGATGAAGAATACATCCGTTCCAGAATCCCGGCAGAGGATTTACTTGGTTTCATTCACTATAATGCAGAAGTCATCGATGCTGACAGACAGGGACGTTCTCCTTATGACGTCAGTCAGACAGCAACCGATGAGATTCGTAAGATTAAAGCAATATTAGAGCAATAAAGAAAAGTTTAAAATATGTATAAAGTAGAACATTTCACTGATTCAATATATTATCAAATAGAATTAACTGCAAAATATTGTAGGTCTTTAGGAACGCAGATATTTACAAAATTAAATTTACCAATTACACTTGATGAATTTAGTGCATTAGATGTAATAATGTTAAATGGTGGAATTTGTCAAAGAGAATTGGCTAAATTAATATTGAAAGATAGAGCTAATACTGGTAGAATTTTAAATACATTGGAAGAAAAAGGTTTAATAAAGAGATTTGTTGATACAAAAAATAATAGACTTGTTAGAAAAATGGAATTAACAGAAGATGGTAAAAAAATATTGAAAGATGCAACTTTACAAGTCAGAAAACAACTAAATCAAGTAACAAATATCATTTCAGATGAAGAAATAATTTATTTAAATAAAATAATGGATAATTTCAGGAATGGTTTAAAAAAAGAAGTAGAAATGAAAATATAAAATAAGAGGTTATAAAAATGGAAGAACAAATTCAAGAACAACAACAAGAAGTTCAAGAAAAAGAAAATAAAAGTACAAAAGGTTTTAAAAGGACTTTATTTGTTTGTATTGCTATATTAATAGCGATATTGGTAGGTTTTTATGTTGCTCATGAAATGCAATTTCAATCAACAGATGATGCATATGTAGAAACAACTACAGTAAATGTTTCACCACGTGTTTCTGGTCAAATTGAAGAAGTATATATTACAGATAACCAATTTGTAAAAGAAGGTGATTTAGTTGCAGTGATTGATGCAGCAGATTATGAAGTAAGATTTGAACAAGCAGATGCAAATTATGAAAGAATAAGATTAGATCAATCAAGTGCAAAAGCAAATTTTGTAGCTGCAGAATCTAATATAGATTTAGCTAAAAAAGATTTAGATAGATATAAAAACTTATATGAACAAGGTGCTGTTTCAAAACAAACATATGATGCTGCTCAAGTTAAATATGATACAGCTGTTGCAAGTTTAACACAAGCAAAACAAGCTTTATTTTCTGATGAAAATGGTAAAACAGTTGCAGATGCAAATTTAAGAACTGCAAAAGCAGCAAGAGATAAAGCTGAATTAGATTTATCATATACAAAAATTTATGCACCTCAATCAGGTACAGTTTCATCTCGCAGAGTTGAAAAAGGTATGTTTGTAACAGCAGGATCTCCGTTATTTACATTGGTTCCTGAAGATGTTTGGGTTGTTGCAAATTTTAAAGAAAATCAATTAAAAGATATGAAAGCTGGTCAATCAGTTGATATCAAAATAGATACATATCCAAACAAAGTTTTTAAAGGTAAAATTGATAGTATACAAAGAGCATCTGGTGCAAAATCAAGTTTATTCCCTCCAGAAAATGCTGTAGGCTCATTTGTAAAAATAGTTCAAAGAATTCCTGTAAAAATAGTTTTTACTGAAAAGATAGATACAGAAAAATATAATATAGTTCCAGGAATGTCTGTAGTACCAAAAGTAAAAGTTAAATAACGAAAGAATATTAAAAGGGTGAATTTATCACCCTTTAATTATAAAAGGTAAACAAATGGGAAATCAACAAGTAATAATTGAAGATGAAGATAATAAATACCTTCCGGATAATCCGTGGAAAGCGGTTGGACCGATATTATTAGCTGTATTTATTTATGTTATGGATGGAACAATTGCAAATGTGGCACTACCGCATATGGCAGGTTCTTTTTCTGCAACAAGAGATGAAAGTATGTGGATTTTAACAAGTTACTTAATTGCAAGTGGTGTTGTTATTCCTTCGGTTGATTTTTTTAGTAAATTATTAGGTAGAAAAAACTTTTTTGTTTTGAGTATTTTAATATTTACAATTGCATCTTTGTTATGTGGATTGGCAAGAAATCTTACAGAAATGGTTATATACAGGGTTTTACAAGGAGCTGGTGGTGGTGGAATTGTACCTATTTCTCAAGCTGTTATAATGGAAAGTTTTCCAAAAGAACAACGAGGAAAAGGGATGGCGATATTTGGTATGGGTATAATTTTAGCACCAATTATTGGCCCTGTTTTAGGTGGTTGGATTACAGATAATTGGTCTTGGCCATGGATTTTCTTTATAAATGTTCCTTTTGGTTGTATTGCAGCAATTTTATGTCATAAAATTATGTTTAATCCACCGTATTCTTGGCGACAAAAAAATGTAAAAATTGATGGATTAGGTTTTTTCTTTTTAATAATTTGGTTATTCTTTTTACAGATATTTTTTGATAAAGGTAATAATGCAGATTGGTTTAATGCGCCTTGGATTTGTTGGGTATTTGGATTATCTTGTGCTGCAGCAATTGCTTTTTTTGTTTCTCAAATTATCAGAAAAGATACATTATTAGATTTGAGTGTATTTAAAGATAGAAATTTTGTTATAGGAACATTGATTCAAGTTGTTATGCAATCTGTTTTATATGCATCTTTAGCTATATTACCTCAATTTTTACAAAGTATGATGGGTTATACAGCATTTTTAAGTGGATATTCTATGATGCCACGAGGTTTAGGAAGTATGACAGCAATGATAATTTGTGCATTAATTGCTGATAAAGTAGATAAAAGAAAGCTTGTTGCTGTTGGTTTAACATTACTTGGAACAGCTGGTTTATTTTTCGGCTTCTTGAATTTACAAATTGCAAATATAAACATTATGATTCCAAATTACATAATGGGTGTAGGTATGGGTTTATGTATGGTACCAATTATTAACTTATCATTAGAAACTCTTACAAATCAACAAATGACAAATGCTTCTGGTATTCAAAATTTATTAAAAAATATTGGTGGTGCTATTGGTACATCTTTAGTCGCAACAATGCTTACTCGATTCGCACAGGTTCATCAATATATGATGGTTGGAAATTTGAGTGAATTGAATCAATCTTTTGTTGATAGAATGCAAATGTATACATCAGCATTATCTCAATATTATCCAACAGAAGTGGCAAAACATATGGCAAATTACATACAATATGGAACTTTGATAAAACAATCTACTTTATGGGCGTTTATGGATGCGTTTAGAATTTTTGGTTTATTATGTTTTGCGCTAATTCCGTTATTATTATTGTTAAAAAGAAGTAAATATCAACCAAAAAAGAAGAAAATTTAACAAATAAAAAGCTATCTTGTTCAAAGATAGCTTTTTATAGTATAATCAAATCAAAGGATATGAAAATTTAAGGAGAGCAAATGTTTGGTGTAATTTTAGCGGGAGGTTCAGGAAGTAGATTATGGCCACTTTCAAGAGAGTTATATCCAAAACAGTTATTGAATTTATATGCAGAAAAAAGTTTGTTACAATCAACATTTGAGAGATTAAATAGATTTATTCCTGCAACTAATATAATTAGTGTCACAAATTCAAAACATTTATCTAATGTAAAAATGCAATTGGGTGAAATGAGTGAAAATTCTATAGTTTTACCAGAACCAATTTCTAAAAATACTGCTCCTGCAATTGCTTTAAGTGTAAAATATATTATAGAGAATTCTGATGAAGATGAAATAATATTGGTTGTTCCATCTGATTTATTGATTGAAAACGATGAAAAATTTGCTCAAACCGTAGAAGATGCAAAACAACTTGTTAATGATGGTAAAATAGTTACATTTGGTGTAAAACCAGATTATCCTGAAACAGGTTTTGGATATATTTGTTGTGAAAATGGCAATGTTGTTTCATTTATAGAAAAACCAAACAAACAAATAGCTCAAGAATTTATTGAAAAAGGTAATTATTATTGGAATAGTGGAATTTTTATGTTCAAAGTTTCAACAATAATAAATGAATTAGAACATTTTTGTCCTGAAATTTCATCTATTATAAAGAATATAAGTTGTGCAGATAAAAACATATCATTTACTGAATTTGAAAAAATGCCGTGTATTTCTATTGATTATGCATTAATGGAAAAAAGTAATAATTTAGCAATGGTAGAATTGCAATCAGATTGGAAAGATTTAGGTTCTTGGAAATCTATATATGAAGTAAGTCCAAAAGATGAAAATAATAATGTTTTTGTAGGTCATGTTTTAGATAAAGATTCAAAGAATTCATTTGTATATTCATCATCAAAACTTGTTGCAACAATTGGTTTAGAAGATACAGTAATTGTTGAAACAGAAGATGCAATTCTAGCTTGTAAAAAGGATAAAACTCAAGAAGTTAAACAGGTTTATGAGACATTAAAACAACAACATGACGGAACACAATTAGTTCACAAAACGGTTTATAGACCATGGGGTTTTTATACAGTTATTGCAGAGGGTAAAGGTTTCCAAACAAAACTTATTCATGTTAATCAAGGTCAAAAACTTTCTGTTCAATCACATAATCATAGAAGTGAACATTGGGTTGTACTTTCAGGCATGGCAAAAGTTGTCTTAGAAGGTCAAGATCATATTTTATCTCCAGGTCACAGTATTGATATTGCAGTTAAAGCAATTCACTCACTTCAAAACCCTTACGAAAGGGATTTAGAAATCATTGAAATTCAAAAAGGTGACATATTATCTGAAGATGACATTACCCGATACGAAGATATGTATGGTAGAGTTTAAAAATAACAAAATCCTCTGAATAATAATGCAATATTAGTGTTTAATAAAAGTTAACATGTGTAAATTTTCATGCAATTTGCCTCTTAAAAATTTGTTTATATACCTATAAAGGATATTATTAGAGGATAGTTATGCAAGATATTAATAAAGTGCAAAACATTGAAAATGTTTTGAATGTGCTTAATTCACAACAAACTAATACACAGCAAAGAACATATTTAACGACTGGTGCCGATGAATTTATCTCATCTGAGGGTCCAAGTAAGAAAAAGAAAGTCAAAAAACTTTTAGTTGGTTTAACTGCAGCTGCAGGTCTTGTTATTGCGGGTGTTTTGGCGTTAAAACGAGGCAAAGTATCTGTGGATGATATTGAAAAAGGTGCTCAAGAAGTTCTTAATAGAACAGATGTATCTGAAGAAGTTTCAGTAGCAACAAAAGGTGCTGGAGAAGTTGTTCAAGAAGTTGTATCAGGTATCAAAAATTTGAAGGCATCTCTAGTTACAGATGATGCAGATTTAAGACAAGTTCAAGAAATCGATTTAGCTTCATTTAGAGGTAAATATGAAATTGATGAAGATTTTGCTCGTTACAAAGCTAACTTAGAAGAACAAAACGTTTCAACATATGCAATTAAAGATGATAGTGGTAAAGTTGTTGGTTATTACCAATTAGAACCTGCAGAAAATTCAGAATTGTATATTCACAGTATTGCTGTTCGACCAGAATTACAAAAAACAAAAACATCTTATGCTGCAATTATGGAAATGCAAAAAGAAATTGCAAAACTTGCAAAAGAACAAAATCTTACAAAAGTTGCATTAGATGTTGATGCAGAAGATCAAACATTGATTAAATTATACAAAAAATTCGGTTTTGAAATTACTGGTGATCAAACAGGTACAGAAGCTGGTCGCAGATATCACGATTATCATATGGAACTTGATGTAGATTCAGCTTTGAAAAAACTAGAAGCAAAAGAACAACCAAAAGCAGAAGTTGGTAAAGATGAAACACCTGATATTGATGCTCCTAAAACAGAAACATCAGAAGTTTCTCAATCAAAATCAGAACCCGTTAAAACTGAAGTAGCAGAAGATGTTGCAAAAGCTAAACGTTCAGTAAGAAATGTTGGAGATTTTGAAGCAAGTTATATGACAAGACCAACAGCTCAAGGTTTAGTTTATGAAGATCCAAGATTTTTTAAGTTTGAAGGTTATTATTATTCAACTTTAAAACCTTATAAACTTGATGGTAAAACATATGTTGATTTTTATGGTTCCAGATATCAAGTTATCGAAACAAGTGATGTTGAATATGTTACTCGTCATACTGCAGATGAATTGTATCGTAAAGTAGGCTTTGATACACCTGAAGTAATTAAATTTGAAACAGAAGCTACTGACAGTGTTGGTTATCTAAGAAAAGTAAATCTTGAACCAAAAACAGATGGTAACTTCTTAGAAAGAATTATCCATAATGAAGGTATGAATATTTTTACAGATGAAGTTCGTATCATAGAAGACGGTGTATTTGCTATTTCAAGAGGCGATAAAGCTGTAATGGTAAAAATTGTTGATGATGTAACATCTCAACCTGCTCAAAAAGGTGTTTATTATGCTACTCCACAGGAATTTGTTGATGTTACTTCTGCTTTTGAAAAAGTAAGTCTTAATAAATTCATGAGTTCTAGAGATGTAACTTCTGAATGTAGAGTAAATAATAAATATTTTGCAGCTTTTGAAAAAGAACTTGTTGCTTTGGAAGATAATATTAATGCACTTAGACATCAAATGGTACAAGTAAAAGGAAGACTTGTTGATGATGGTTCTGCGTTTAGTTCAATAGATAAATACAGACAATTAAGAAGTAGTATTGATGCAGGAAAAGCACAATATATCGAAGAAATAAAAGCAAAAGTCGCAAATAAAGATGACGTATTAGAAAGATTTTTAGCAAAAAAAATTGAGGATTCAGCTAGTCTTTCAGGTTGGGATAAAGAAGAAAAAGAAATTCGTGAAGCTATTATACATAATCTTCAACAAAGCCCAAGACTAAGACCTTACATCATCAACTTATTAGATAATTATAGTTATGATGTTCGACAATTGCTTAAAAAACTTTGGCCAAAATATGGTATTGCAAATGAAGATAGATTGGTAGTTTTAACAAAACTACAATCTATAAGAAAACCTGATCCTAATAGTACTTGGGCAACACTTCCAGTGAATAGTTTTGAAAGTTTAATGAAATTATCTGATATTCCAACAGAAAAACTATTAAAATATGTTTTTGTTGATGGAATAGAATCTGCTGATGAAATTGTGAGATTAGTTAATCAGAATCTTGTTTCAAAAATTAAAACATTAAACCTTGGTAAAACATTTAATTTAGAAGAAAAAATTGAAACAGATATTGTAAAAAATTTATTAGATGAATTTGGTGAAGTTTCAATAGAAAAATATAATATAGCATATGAATTAATGAGAAAAAATTCTGAATTTACTAAACATTATTCTTCATTCTGTACAACAGGCCCATTTACATTAGTTTCTGAATTAATGAAAAAATGTCAAACTCCTGAAGATATAAAAGCATTAACTCAATATTTATCAGAAATGGAAAAAGTATCAGGTTATTGTTTTGAAAAAGACATAATGGTGCAAGAATTCAATATGTATCTAAAAGCTAAAGATAAACAGGCATTTATCGAAAAAATTAAACAATTACGTATCAATACAGACCATAATGACCAAAAATTGGGTGATGCGTATTTGGAAAAATTAACGAAAAGTCTCAATCCACAAATTATCAGATTACAAGAATATTTAGCTGACAGAGGTTTTGATGGCAATCTAGTTAATAATATAATTAGAGAAGCTCAAGTAAAATATAACTCGACTGTATATAACGAAGATTTTGTAAAAATCGTTGCTGAAATTTTAGAGAATTTGCCTGACAACATTGATAAAAATACTGTTTTTAATAAAATAGGAAACACTATTAAAAGAGCTGTTCATGATGGTGATTTTAGTGAAATCAGAGCAAAATTAGATAAAATTGCTTGTTTTGAAGATATATTAGAAAATCCTCTTAGAGATGCATCTAAGATAAATCAAGAAAATTTGCTAGATCAACTTATGTGGTTAGACGAAAAAGGGACTAAACGCTTTATAGATATAATGTATGACAAAGCCCTTGGTGAAAAACAACTAGCATTTTCTACAGATATTTATAGTCAAGATGGTGATATGTCTTCAATTGCAAAAATTGTAACTGATGAAGATTTGTATAAAAGATATATGACAGAATTTAGACCTCTTTTATTAAAACATGATAAAGGAGTTATGTTTAGTAGTCCATATTCAAT
>JAZLBN010000072.1:0-2412 GCA_045613725.1 Candidatus Gastranaerophilaceae bacterium | reverse complement strand
GGTTGCTTGAAGCTTGCTGTTAGGTAGTACACAATGAGAGTGTGTATTCAAAATTGAAAAATTATGAATTATGCATTATGAATTATGCATTATTTTTATTATCTTTGCAAAAATAAATTTATAAAAAAACAACAATGAACGCGAAACCATTTGTCAAATGGGTAGGCGGTAAAACACAACTCATTGACCAACTCGAAGCTCTGCTTCCAGCTGACTTTGACCAATGGGAGAATGTCACTTACATTGAGCCCTTTGTGGGAGAATGTATAGATTTTTAATTCATTAATGGTATATATTTTGCGTTTAATATGATAGAAAAATATATATTTGCGTAATTGAGAAAAAAATATTACCTTTGCAAAAACTTTATTAAAAAATAATTAATTATGGCAAGACCGATTAAAGAAACACCAACGCTTTTTGGTGAAGATGCACGACGTTTTGAGTATGCGGTAGAACATCCAAAACCTATATCAGCAGAGAAAGTGAAGCGCGCGATGGAAACTTATCGTGCTATAATTGCTAAATTTCCATCGGTTTTATAATGTTACTGTCTGATTTTGACTTTGTTCAACTCACTCAAGAAATGGATTTGCTGCCATTTTACTCTGAAGATGAAGACTTAAATAATTTTTTGCAAGAAGATGCAAAAAATTATTCAGCAGAGTTAATGGCAGTCACTTATCTATTTATTGATAATCAAAGGAATCAAATTGTTGCATACTTTAGTTTACTCAATGATAAAGTAGCATACGATCCTCGTTATAAAACAATTTGGGGACGTATCAATCGTCGCATACATAATAGCAAACGTCGCCGTAGTTATCCTTCGGCAAAAATAGGTCGTTTAGCAGTTTCTCAAGATTACGTTCATCAAGGTTTAGGTTCTCAGATTCTTTATTTGATTAAATCTTATTTGGTCAATAATCCTAAATTAGGTTGTCGGTTTATCACCGTTGATGCTTATGCTAATGCTGTAGATTTTTATCGTAAAAATGATTTTGAATTTTTTACGATGCTAGATACATTAGAACCTACTCGTTTAATGTTTTTTGATTTGAAACCATTTAAAAAACAATTAGAACTAGAATAATGACTCAATCTCAAGCAGTAATAGAAACAATTGAATCATTAGGAGGTGTAGCAACACTTAATCAAATTAACCAAAATGTTTTCCAATTTGAAGAGTGTAAATGGGGAACAAAGACTCCATTTGCATCTATTAGACGTATTGTTAGACATACAAAAGGGATTTATAGAATAAGACCTGGACTATATGCGCTTGAAACATATAGACAGCAATTAGAAAATAATGGAATTATTGTACAAAACGAACACAATGAAAATTCTGAAATAATAAAAACTTTTAATCACGCATATTATCAGGGATTATTACTTGAAATGGGAAAGATGCGACATTTAGATACTTTTGTACCTGATCAAGATAAAAATAAATTATTTCTTAATCAATCTTGTTTAGGTGATTTACGTACAATTCAAGTTATTCCTGAATACACATATCCTCAGCTTGTTAAACGGAGTTCTACTATTGATGTTATTTGGTTTAATGACCGACTAATGCCTCATTCTTTTTTTGAGATTGAGCATTCAACAGACATACAAAATTCACTCTTAAAGTTTAATGATTTACAGGATTTTGCAGCAAGAATGATAATTGTTGCAGATGGAAAACGCTATCATGAATTTATTAGTAAAATGGGATATATTTCATTTCGTTCATTAATGAATAATAAGAGAGTCTCATTTCTTAGTTATGAATCTTTAGATAAACAATATATACAAGAATTAGAAAAGCAACAATTTGAATTTGTAATATAGTATAGTCAATTAAATATATTTTATAATTAGCGTTTGCTATTTGTTCTATCACTTTGGAACCTAGGGAATTTCAAATTATGTAAAAGAAGAACAAATCGTGAAGTTCAACGTGTATTCGTGTGAGCAAGATTTGTCTTTTACATGGCTTTCCTAGGGCCACAAAGTGAGCAATTCTTTGCTCACATTTTGTAGCCTTAGAAATGTCCATCAAGTACAATGTAGCAAACTAAAAACTAATGCTACATGAGTACTAAAAGTAATGAATTGCCATTTGATTGGCAATCAATTCTTGTTCCGTGTTATTATGCGGAATTACCTAACTTTACCCTCCACCATGGCGATTGCATGGAACTAATTGGGCAAATACCCGACAACTCCATTGATACTATTTTTGCCGACCCACCATACTTTCTGAGTAATGGCGGTATCAGTGTGCAAAGCGGAAAACAGGTTTGCGTAGATAAAGGTGATTGGGATAAAGGCGGAACTCCCGAACACATCTATCAATTCAATAAACAATGGTTGTCGCTCTGTCGTTCAAAACTAAAAGACAATGGCACTATATGGATTTCA
>JAZLBN010000071.1:0-5417 GCA_045613725.1 Candidatus Gastranaerophilaceae bacterium | reverse complement strand
GACATACATTACCCCATTACTCAACAAATTAATCTGTGGACTAATTGCATATTCCATAGCATCAATAACATCTATATTTACCGTACCATCATCAAGCCTTTCATCATCCAATTTTGGATCCCAAATAGCTGATGATAAGGACTCAACCAATTCTTGACATCTGTCAAGAACAAAAAACCTCTTTTGACACATCATTCTTAAAACAAAATTTATTCTCTCTATGATCTTATATTTAAAACAATCTTTTATTGATATTTTTAAATCATTGTTTATGCAATATATCTTTAGGCCTTTTGTAATAACTTGACCAATTCCGCCATAGTCAGCGTAGCAAGTATAAGGATTCCCAAACTCATTAACAATCCCAAAATAGAAGTCTTTAAAATTATCATATAGACTCTCAGGTGTGTAGACACCTTCCAAAATCCTTTCATCCAAAATTAAAATTTTTCTAAATCCTTCAGCGAAAGCAACAGCAACAAAACTAGTACTACTCCTAGATGCTCCATAGTCCACCCCTATATTTATTAAATCTATTTTGGATTTATCTATATTGCCTATTAAATAATCTTGTTTATTATCAGCAAATATTTTGTATATAAGCCCCTCAGCTTGTACCCAATTCCCAAGAATAAAACGATCATAGAATACACCAGTGTATTCTTTTCGCATTTCATCTCTAACAAGCTTCGGAATCGTATCATTATCATCTAATAGAAATTTCCACCTATTTAAAGATAAATCATTACGAGCCAAAAACTTCTTTAAAAGCCAATGCGACGGCGAATCAGGGTTCGTTGTCCCCAAAAGAAAAGCGCTTTCGGATGATAAACGAGACAATAACATCGTAAAGAAATCTTCAGAAAAGAGCGTAATCTCATCACAATAAGCGCCACTAAGAGTCATACCACGGATCTTATGTTCAGCCCTTACATCGCTTACGCCTTCTAGGAATATTTTTCTTGAAAACAAAATTGCTTCTTTCTTTGGAATAGAGTATTTAAACTCACTTTTTGGGCAAAGTTCTTCTAAAATAGTTAAGCAGTTTCGTTTTAAAGATGTCAGAGTCTTGCCAACCATTAAAAACTTTGATTCAGCAGGGAATAAACAAATTAAAATCATCCAAGCAATTAAAGATATATATGTTTTGCCGCTTCTAACTGAGCCTTCCAGAATATTAATTCTTTTAACATTCCCATTGATAATATCACGAAGAAATTTAGTCTGTTTCGGGTTCAGTCTTTCGAACACTTTTTATAGCTCCAATTAAATTATTAAATGCTTTACTTTCCACCTTACCATTCTCGTTGGACGAATCTACAAGTTCAACTAATTTTAAAAGAATATTAAAATCCCCTTTTTTTAATACTTTAATTACAGATGTTGCACACATAGCAACGAAATAACTATTTCCTTCGAAACCCAGTTTTTTAATTTCGTCTTTTAATTTCTTTGATTTAATTTCAGAAAAAAGAAGTTTCTTTAAAATATCTACTAATCTTTCGTTTTGCTCTTTTATTTTTTTCTTTTCTTTTTTTTTAATACTACACATAATACCACCTTTAACAGATATTTCGTGATGTTTATCTTTTGGAATATCGCCAAACGAAACCAAATTTTTTATACTTTGTTCGCTCAAACATATCACCTCCTGGCACTTATTATTTATCCAAATACCATAATATTTTTTTAATTGCTTCTTTACAAGAATAACAAACTTCACATCTATATTTGTTTTTTGTTGCAAAGTTAATAAATTCATTTTGAGATTTACTTGGTTTATTTTTGCCAACCTTCATTTCGATAAATAATCCATGATATCCGTGTCTTGGCAATGGCAAAAATACATCTGGGACACCAGCTTTGACACCTTGATATTTCATCATCATGCCAACCCTCGCGTCCCTTTTGCCACCATTCGGTATCGCAAACATCCATCTTAATTCTGGGAAATAATTAGACCATGCAAATAGCGCTTTCTGTTCAGCAAATTCACTTCGAATGAGTTTAACCACATATACCACAACAACATACGTTGCCTTGATTATTCTGTGCTTCTCTTTTTTTTGAAAGATCGAAATAACATTTTGCACATAATCCTTTATATTTACTTTTGTCCAAAACTATTTCTTCAGTTTCATCAGAAAGTCTAAAATTGTATTGTGCTTTTCTATCACAAGAATCGCACATACTTGGTACTTCTCGCAAAGAATCACAAACCTCAACTAATCTTTTAGACCCTTGAAAAAGTTCCATCTCAAAATTGGTAAGTAATCCAAAACAAAATACTAATACATTATTTTTAATACTTAACATTTTCAGTTTTACAATTGCTTCTTCGGTCAAAAACTGCGCCTCATCAATTATTACTATCGAATCATTAGAAACAGCGTCTAAACCACATTGTCCTAATAATTCGCCACTTGTTTCAATTTCTAACCCATTTCTACTTACAATTTTAGGATTATATACATTATCTGGTAAAAAAACAAAAACTTTTTTACCATGTTCTTGGAACTCATGCGCCTTACAAATTGCAAGAGAAGTTTTTCCAGCGTTCATAGTCCCATAATAAAAATAAAATTTTCCCATTAAAACCTCTTGTTTTTTTATGCTTTTTTATTTATAATTTTAATTATTTGATATTTTTTTGGAGTAAATTTATGATAGTTTCAAGTCAACCTAATCTATTTGAGACTTGCCGAAGTGTTTTGTTAGATACTATAAATAATTTGCCTTCTTCTCCACACAAAATGTTAAAGTTCGTTCATTACCAAAATTTGGTGTATCGCACTGTTTTTGGTAAAAATGCAAAAGAAATTCGTAAAGAAAAAAAATTAAATAAGAATATCAGTATTATTAGTACTATTGATGATATAGATCTGCTGAAATGTTGTGGAATTATGAATTATATATCTGCTAAATTAAAGGAAGGCAAAAATTACAGTGAAATTAAAGGAGAATTGCAAAATGGCCAAATATCTTGAATTTAGAGAACAGTTAAATAATCAAATAATCAATGACAAAATTTTAGAAAATGCAAGAAATGTATTATCAAATTATTTCTTATCTGTCGCTGGAGAACTCCTGATAAATCAAGAAAAACATAAAGATTGTGGAGTGAATGATTTCTTCGACGCTTTAGAACTACTCAACGAAGCATTCGAAAAAGCATCCGTAATTCTTTGCAACAAAAATCCAAACATGGAATATTTTCGATCTTTTAGAGATACTAAGAATAACCAAGTAACTTCTAATCACATAGAATTTCTTTACTATTGTATTTCAGTATTTATCGATAATTTTACCAATTCCAATTGTTCTGCGGAAGAGTATAAAGCTTATCATATAGTTTTAAATTTCTGCCCTGATTTTGCTAAAGCAAAAGAACAACAGATATCTAAAGCGGATGTTAATCCATACTCCTTGTGGGATGAAAACGTCAGTGAGTATGATGGTGAAGAGGCTTATGATGAGGATTTACCCTTTTAACAATCTTTCAAAATGATCTATAGCTTTTTGTTCTTCGCTTGTTGCA
The DNA here is from genome assembly GCA_045613725.1 of Candidatus Gastranaerophilaceae bacterium. Lineage (GTDB taxonomy): Bacteria > Cyanobacteriota > Vampirovibrionia > Gastranaerophilales > Gastranaerophilaceae > Zag111. The sequence goes on along the minus strand of JAZLBN010000071.1, from coordinate 1,879 downwards.
TCTTTGGTTTGATTTAGTGAAAATTCTTTTTTTAGTCTCATTATTTCGTTTTTGTACTCTTTAGAGCAATTTTTCAGGTCTTTTGCTTTAGTTGCTCTTATCCCTACTACACGCTGAAAGGTAGTTTTGCTAAGATCTGAAAATAAAGCAAGAAACTTAAAATAATGCAAATTATCTCGATTTAAATCTATATGGTATTTGACCATAAATGCGCTATATATTAGCTCCTGATCATATACGAAAGAAAACAAATTTTCTGGAGTGCTGTTTGTGTGTCTTTTATCATTCCCACCACTCAAAAACCAATTTAGTCCTTCCATAGCTTTGTCGAATGGTGGTATACCGCGCCCGAATAAACATCTCAAAGCAACCAGAATTCTTGTTCTTTCATCACCAACCGAGGTATCTGATAAACTCTCCGCTATTAAAATCCCAGACCTGAAAGAATAATTTATAAGATAACCATCAAATTCAGTCGGCAAATCATCAATTAAAATGTTCACACGCTTTTATTCTGCGCTCTCTTTATATACTTTTCACCAAATTCTTTCTCTAGTTTCTTATACATGGCCTCATTACTTTTTGCCTTAAAATCTGACAAAATTCTTGAAAGCTTAATGATAAAATACATGATCATATTCCCATTCGGATGTTCAGTGCCAAATACCTTTATAAGACTGCCTTTACCAAATGCAGCCTCGATTTTGTCGTAACAAAATGAGAAAAACTCATCTTCGTCTTGTTCTCCAGTCCCACCGCTATACTCAATAAATTTATTCATTAATTCACGTATAGAACTTTCTGTATCACGATTAGAAAGATCAATTGATATCACATCGCCTTTCTTATTAATCGTTATATCTAACTTTTCATTAAAATGATCAAGTATGATCTCATTTAACGCCATCTTTCAAAACCTTTAAAAAATTTTTGTAAAGTATAAGTTATCTTACTCTTTGGAACTTTTAACATTTCCGAAATACACGTAATATAATTCCCGCGAATACAAAATTTAAAAAGAGAATCCTTTAATATACCATCTTGCATACGCCCAATTGCATCTTCTAATCGCTTACGGACGCGGTACAGATTATTAATTTTCTTCTCTAAGACATTTAACTTTGATTCTATTTCTACGCTGCTTTCTCTATCAGGAGTGCCCCCCCCCCCTGCTCCTTTACTTAATCTTTTCGCATTATCTAACAACATATCACGCTCGTATTCAAATGCCATTATTTTCGAATCTATATTGTCAAACTTGTATTGTGTAATTTTCATAGAATCTTCGTCACCCAAATCGCCAATTTCTGTATATTCTATCACATCTGATTTATTAATTGCAACTTTTTCCGCTATTTTGCCATTTATTTCTTTACTATTTACAAAATCGATTCTAATGGGGTTTTTAGCGTCTTTTTCGGCTTCTGAGTATAAATTTACCATCTCACCTTTAAAATCGCATTCTGGCGCATTCTGGAGGGGTTTCTGGGGATTCTGCTCGCAATTATTAGATATATTATTTTCGTACCAACTCTTTAAATATTGGTCGCAATCATTTAAATATTGTTCAATGTCGTACGATCTCTCTTGCCTACCACACTCAACATCATATTTTCTTTTTCTTTTTAGCGAAACTTTTTCTTTTTCTTTTTCTTCTTTAGAATAAGTGTTGACAATATTTTTATTGATTTTTTTATCTTTTTTAATATAATGATATCTATACATTTTTCGAAGTTCTTCTATTTTATTAGAGTCTATATTATTTTCAGAGTAGTAACTATAATATTGATCTTCTCTTAGAGGGAAAAATGTATAGGCTGATGAACAATCATCGTACCTTTTAAATATCTTTTCTACTAACTCAGGGATATATCCATGA